>NZ_LZJA01000210.1:0-57620 GCF_001666785.1 Mycobacterium sp. E3305
CCCCGCGGGACCCTTACTGCGGTGTGGCAGAAGAAAACTCCGTCTCAGCGCCGGCACGCAGGCGGTGACCGCGCCAGTCCCGCGGGGACAGTCCGTATGCGGCGCGGAAGGCGCGGCTGAAACTCGACATGTCGGAGAATCCGTGCCGGCGCTGAGACGGAGTTTTCTTCTGCCACACCGCAGTAAGGGTCCCGCGGGGCACAGCTGCACCACGCCAGCTGCGACGTCGGTCTGCGCGGCAACCGCCTCGCCCCTCCGGGCGGCGTGAGTTGGAGCGCTCTGCGCGGCGCACCACTGCTGCCCCGGGTTCGGCGCCATCACCCTTCGGCAAGGTCCGCCCCGGCCGTCTGCAGCGGAGGCACAACGTCGTGCAGCCCCGGCACACACTGAGACGGTTTCGCGCGCAAACATAAGCCATCAGAGCCTCCGCGTTGCAGGGCCGCGACGACGTGACCGGGTGGGCGGGGAGCGCGATCGGTGAAGGTACGAGGGACACAGCTGGGCCTGGGGAGGAACCACGGGGACCACGGTGAGACGCAACTCGAACGCGGGATACATCACCACCCACGACTTGCCGGCGAGACCAACAAACCGGCCGCACTCAAACACGTTGCAGCGCAACCAAAGTGACCGGACACATGCTATGGAATTCACTCTAGACCGAATCGAGCGGAGTTCCCCGCCCACCGCCCCGCCGCGGCCGGGCAATCGCAGTCGACATCCGGCTGCGCTGACCTCCGCGCATCCGACGTCACGGCCACTATTCACCACACCGGTAACGCATCAACTCCCGACGCGGCGTGAGGACAGCGTTGGGATCGCGCGCGATGCGGGCGGCATTAATTCGACCGGTGCTCGCCGCGTGGGCGGAGGCCGAAGCCTGCGCACCATCGCCGTGCTGATGTTCAACGGGGCGTCGATGTTCGAGACATCGGTGCCGATGAGCGTGTTCGGCATGAATCCTGCCGGGGCTCCCGCATTCACCGTGCTACCGGTTGCCGGCGAAACCGGTCGGATGCGCACCAGCGACGGTGTTGGATTCGATCCACCGCATGGGCTAGAGGCCCTGGACCGCGCCGGGATTGTGGTCTTACCCGGCTGGCGCAGTCCTCATGACGCCCCACCCCCAGGGTCACTGGAAGCAGTCCGCACAGCACACGCCGACGGCGCCTTGATCGTGAGCCTGTGTATGGGCGCGTTCGTCCTCGCAGCCACCGGTCTGCTCGACGGCCGGCGGGCCGCCGCACACTGGTTCCATGCACCCACGCTGGCAGCGCGGTATCCATCGGTGCGCGTTGACCCCTCGGTCCTCTTCATCGACGACGGCGACATTGTCACCAGCGCCGGGACGGCAGCTGGTCTGGATGCCTGCCTTCATGTCGTGCGACGCCACTGGGGCGCCGCCGCGGCCACGGCGATAGCCCGTCATCTCGTCCTGTCGCCCGCACGATGCGGCAGCCAAGCACAGTTTGTCGATCGCCCGGTCCCCCTCCGGTCCGAAGACGTCGAATTGGGAAGGGTGATGGAATACGCCATCGCTCATCTGCAGCATGTGGACATTGACGCGCTCGCCGCACGAGCCGGCCTGAGTCGGCGGACCTTCGATCGCCGCTTCCGGGTCCAAACAGGGGTCTCGCCGCTGCAATGGCTACTGCACCAACGGATCCTGCGCGCCCAGAATCTTTTGGAGCGCACCGAGCTGACCGTCGACGCCATTGCGCGACAGGTAGGTCTGGCCACCGCGGTGTCGCTCCGTCCCGCATTCCGGCGCATCGTCGGCGTCAGCCCCCAGGCGTACCGGCAAGCTTTCCGGACCGTCGACACACATGCCGGTACTGACCGACAATGCGGGCTGACCAACTAGGTGGCGTCTCGCTGCGACTGCGAGCAGGCACCGCGGACCGCGTCCCTTCCGGCGGCTGACGAGCGTCCCGGCGGGCAAAATGAGTCAGAAGGCGATCGATTCCAGCCAGCTGGCGATCTGACCTCGGGCCAGCTTTTACGATCACTACGGAGAGCCCCGAACCGGCTCCGGGTAAACCCTTTTCGGAGCAGCACCGTCGCGGATCGCGAGGCGCTGGTGCGCCGACAGGAAGGATTGGTTCCGTGCCCTACTCGAGCGAACACGACGGTTTCAAGCTCTACTACGAGCGCTCCGGGCAAGGTGTCCCGGTCGTCCTGATTCACGGCAACCCCGGCGACCACCGGGAGTACTCCAGGGTCATGCCGCAACTGGTGGAGCACGCCGATGTCACCGTGATCGACTTGCGCGGTTACGGCAAGTCGGACAAACACCTGAGCGATCCAACGGCCTACGCACTCAGTCGCCAGGTGGGCAGCGTCATTGCCCTGCTCGAAGAATTGGGTATCAGCAATGCCGTGCTGGGCGGATACGACATCGGCAGCTTCACCGCCCAGACGGTCGCATCGACCCGGCCCGATCTGGTGCGATCGCTGGTAGTCGCACCGCCCACCCTGGGCGTCGGGCGGCGGATTCTCGAAGAGGACGCGGTGAACGCGTTCGTGCACGCCATCTTCTACAAGTCGGAACTCGTCGAAGAAATCATCGACGGCAAGCCCGGCGCCGTCCGCGCTGCACTCAAGGAAAACCTGGTGAACTGGTCGGCGCCCGGATCGACCGTTGTCGACGACCTCCTTGACCACCTAACCGAGAACCACTGCGCACCAGGGGCATTCCTGGCCGGCGTCCTGTGGTTCCGCAACCCTGAGGGCAATCCGATCACCTTCTACGCAAACGAGACGACGCCGGCACGGGAAGACAGGTTCGCCAAGCCCATCACCATCTTGTGGCCGGACCAGGACCCCCTGTTCCCACAGGCATGGAGCGACACCCTGGATGACTTCTACGAAGACTTCACCCTCGAGTACCTTGACAACTGCGGCCATTTCAGCCCACTGGAGTCACCTGACATGTGGTCCAAGCACCTCCTGGAACACATCAGCCGGTGACCATCGGCCACACCGGAGTTCCGGTTTCGCACCTCGCATCACTCACGAAAGGGCCATTGTCATGAGATCGTCGGGTGCACCCGCCGAGCCGCACTGAACATGATCGACAACGCCCAACCCGGCGACCGCCCAAACCCAAAACAGACTGTCGCACAAGCGGACTCGCGCTGGTTCCCCGGATTCGACGCCGGTACCTTCGATATCGACGGAACGGCTATCTACGCCCGGTGGGGCGGCAACCCTGGCGGACCCGCACTACTGCTCGTGCACGGCTACCCCGAGACCCACTTGATGTGGCGCCACATCGCCGGCCGGCTGCGGGACCGCTACTTCCTGGTCATACCCGACCTCCGCGGCTACGGGGCCTCCGCCAAACCGGTCGGGTTACCCGATCACAGCAATTACAGCAAGCGGACCATGGCCAACGACCTCGTCGCGGTCGTGGATCAGCTCGGACGAGACTCGTTCTACCTCTGTGGGCACGACCGCGGGGCGCGCGTTGCGGCCCGCCTGGCGCTGGATCACCCACACCGAGTCAGGAAGCTGTCTCTGATCGACATAGCCCCCACCCTCGACATGTACAGGGCCACCAACCAAGAGTTCGCGACCGCCTACTTTCACTGGTTCCTGCTCATTCAGGCCGCCCCACTGCCCGAACTTCTCATCGGAGGCAACCCGGCCGCTTACCTGGCCATCGTGCTACGACAACTATCAGGCGGGAACGACGACTACCTTGAACGCGAGGTGATTGCCGAGTACGAACGCGCTTTCTGCACTCCCGAGACGCTGCACAGCACCGCCGAGGACTACCGGGCCAGCGCCGGCATCGACCTCGAACACGATCAACACAGTCGCGATCGCGGACATCGGATCGCCTGCGACACACAGGTTCTGACCGCCGAGAACGGAGCAGTGCATCGCCTGTTCGACGCTCACGCCCTCTGGCAAGCCCAATGTGCTGCAACTGTCACCGCGACGACGCTGCCATCGGGGCACTTCATCCCCGAAACGCTGCCCGACGAGACCGCCGCCGCGCTATCGAGCTTCTTTCCCACCTGACGCGGTTCTGCCGCTCCGAATCGGTTGAATCAAAGAAAAGCGAGGGTCGTAGTGAGTGCGGTCGCCTTCATCGGTCTCGGAATCATGGGCAGTCCCATGGCGGTCAACCTCGTCCGCGCGGGTCATCAGGTGACCGGATACAACCGATCGCGTCACCGAGTTTCCGACCTCGTCGCCGCCGGCGGTGTTGCCGCCGACTCCATCGCCGACGCGGTCCAGCACGCCGACATCGTCGCCCTCATGCTGCCCGACTCCCCCGACGCCGAAGCCGTGCTAACCGCCGACGGTGGAGTTTTCGAGACGGCCCAACCGGGTGCGCTGATCATCGACTTCTCCAGCATCCGGCCCGAGGTCACACGCACGCTGTCCAGCCGGGCGCGCCAGCGCGGTCTCCGGATGATCGACGCCCCCGTTTCGGGCGGCCAGGTTGGCGCCATCAACGCCGAACTCTCGGTCATGGTGGGCGGCAGCCCTGAGGACTTCGCGGCGGCGCAACCAGTGCTGCAAGCGGTCAGCGCCCACGCCGCACTCGTCGGACCCTGCGGCTCAGGGCAGACGTTGAAGGCCGCCAACCAGCTCATCGTCGCGGGCAACATACAACTCCTTGCCGAGGCGCTCGTCTTCCTCGAAGCGCATGGTGTGGACACTCACGCGGCGATCAGTGTCCTCAGCGCGGGCCTCGCCGGATCAGCGGTACTTGATCAGAAAGCCCACAACATGCTGAGCAGGTCTTTCACGCCCGGCTTCCGCATCGACCTGCACCACAAAGACCTCGGCATCTTCGCCGAAGCAGCCCGCAAGGTCGGCGCCATCAGCCCTGTCGGTTCCCTCGTCGCGCAACTCATGGCCGCCGCCCGGGCCAACGGCGACGGAAGCCTCGACCACTCCGCACTCCTGCGGGGAGTTGAACGGCTCTGCGGTCGCGAAGTAAGGGATAGCGCCTGAGTTCGCAATCCACGGGCATCTCGGCAGTCGCCGCTGACTCGCCCGACCCGGGCAGCCCCGCCCATATTGTCTACTGTAAGAATTACAGTACGATCTTACGCGAGGCCTGCCCCGTTTCTGCTGGAGATGCTGGAGTGCTACGTGACGACCGACGTTCGCAGCAGTGACGAGACCGTCAGCCTGCGCGATCCCTACCCGTTCTTCGCCCGCAAGCGTCTCGAGTCCGGGGTGTTCCGCGGGACGGTGATGGACTATTCCAAGACGCCCGAGTCGCTGATGCCCAAGCGGGAGTACTCCGCGGTGTCCTTCGATGCGGTGAACACGGTGTTCCGCGACGGCCGGACTTTCAGCTCCGCGCCATACGACAAGACGATCGGGCTCTTCATGGGGCCGACCATCCTGGCGATGGAAGGCAAGAAGCATCGCGACCATCGCAACCTCGTCTCCGCCGCTTTCAAATCCAAGGCGCTGGCCCGCTGGGAGAACACCATCGTCCGGCCCATCTGCAACGCGCTGATCGACGAGTTCATCCACACCGGCAAAGCCGACTTGGTCCGGAACTTCACCTTCGAATTTCCCACTCGCGTCATCGCCCGATTGCTCGGGTTGCCCGCCGACGATCTGCCGACCTTCCGCAAGCGCGCCGTGCAATTGATCAGCTACCACGTCGACTACGAACGCGCCTTCGAGGCGTCGGCGGCGCTCAAGGACTACTTCGTCGAGCAGATCGAACGGCGCAAGTCCGAACCCACCGAGGACATCATCGGCGACCTGGTGACGGCGGAGATCGACGGCGAAAGGCTAAGCGACGAAAGCATTTACTCCTTCCTGCGGCTGCTGTTGCCGGCCGGGTTGGAGACCACGTACCGCTCGTCGGGCAACCTGCTCTACCTGCTGCTCGCCCATCCGGACCAGTTCGCCGCGGTGCGGGACCACCCCGGGCTGCTGCCGCAGGCGATCGAGGAGGGGTTGCGTTACGAGACACCGCTCACCACCGTGCAGCGCTTCACCACCGAAGACACCGAGCTGGAGGGGGTCGAGATCCCGGCGCGGTCTGTGATCGGCGTGTGCATCGGGTCCGCGAACCGCGACGAGCGGCGCTGGGAGCGTGCGGAGGAATTCGACATCTTCCGCAAGCCCCTGCCGCACATCTCGTTCGCCGCCGGTGAGCACACCTGTCTGGGCCTGCACCTCGCGCGGTTGGAAACCCGCGTCGCGGTCGAGTGCCTGCTGGATCGAGTGACCAACGTCAGCCTGCTGACCGAGGACGACCCCCACATCCACGGCCAGCCGTTCCGTTCGCCGACTTCGCTTCCCGTGACGTTCGACGCAAAGTAGGGTCTGAGAAAATGGTCAAAGTTATGTCGGGCTTCCGGGTCCTGGAACTCGCGCAATTCACGTTCGTCCCGGCGGCGGGGGCGATCCTCGCGGACTGGGGCGCGGACGTCATCAAGGTCGAACACCCGCTGCGCGGCGACACCCAACGCGGCTTCATCAACATGGGTGGCATCCAACTCGATCCGGAGCGGCATCCGCTGATGGAACATCCCAACCGGGGCAAGCGCAGTGTCGGGATCGACGTCTCGACGCCGGGCGGCCAGGAGGTGATCTACGAGCTGGCCAAGACCGCTGACGTGTTCCTCACCAACTACATGCCGGCGCAGCGGCAGAAGCACAAGTTCGACGTGGAGCACATTCGCGCGGTGAACCCGAACATCATATACGCGCGAGGTTCGGCGTACGGCGACAAGGGCGCCGAGCGTGACGTGGGTGGTTACGACGGGACGGCGTTCTGGACGCGCAGCGGCATCGGGTACGCACTAACCCCCGAGGAGCTGGGCGGCGCACTGGGGCAGGGTATTCCAGCGTTCGGTGACTCCATCGGCGGCATGTTCATCGCCGGTGGCATCTCCGCGGCGCTGCTGCATCGCGAGCGCACCGGCGAAGCCGTCGAGCTCGACGTGTCATTGCTGAGCACCGCCTGGTGGGCGGCGGGAGCGAGCGTGACGCAGGGCATGGAGACCGGACAGGTGATGCGCACCCCGATGCCGGGCGCCGCGGGCGCGATGTCGGTGAACCCCTTCATGGGCAACTACGCAACCTCCGACGGCGGCACCATCAACCTGTGCATCATCAGTCCGACCGGCTTGATCCGAGACACATTCGAGCATCTCGGCATCCCCGAGGCGGCCGACGATCCCCGCTTCTCCGATGTGCTGCCGCTGATTCAGAATGCCGGCGCGGCGGCCGAGCTGATCGCAAAGGCCTTCGCCGGCAAGCCCTTCGACTATTGGCGGCAACACCTGAAGACGATGAAGGGCCAGTGGGCGCCGTTCCAGAGCCTGCTCGACCTGGTCGAAGACGAGCAGGCCCTGGCCAACGACATGGTCAGCGAGGTCGAGCTCGCCAGCGGCGGAAAGCCTTTCCGCGTCGTGCGCGGTCCGGTGCAGTTCAACCACGAGCCGCTGGTGACCACGCGCGCGCCACAGGCGTCCGAGCACACCGAGCTGGTGTTGATGGAGCTCGGCATGGATTGGGACCGCATCGAGGAACTGAAGGACTCGGGTGCTATCGCATGAAGAACGCCGGCGACCGCCGCGGTGACGACCTGAAACTTCGCCGAACGTGCACTCAGGGCGAAGAATTGGCCGATTTCTCGCCCTGAGTGCACGTTCGGCGCGCTATCAACCGACCTTCTTGGCCGGCGGCCCGTACGCCGGCTTACCCAGACCCAGCATGTACTGCGCGATCATGTTGCGGAACACCTCCAGCGTGCCGCCGTAGATGCCGACCAGCGGGGCGAATCGGTAGGCGTATTCGGCGCTGCCGTCGTCGGCGGCCCCTTGCGTCCCGAAGGGCAGCGCCGAGGACGCGCCGAGGAGGTCCATGAGTTCCGGGGAGATGTCGCGCATGGTTTGCGCGATGGCGACCCGGCCGAAGATGCTCGGGGTGGCTAGCGCCGTCTCCAGTCGGGCGACGCACCGGCCCAGGCGGTACGCGACCGACTTGTCGTCGACGAGCCGGCGCCCGTCGTCGTCGGGCCGCGTGACGCTCGCCGCCGCCTTGTCCACCGCCTGAGACAGAAATCCGGCCTGGTGCATCATGATTGACGTGTCCTGCAGCCCGTCGGGGGCGGCGGCGACTGCGCCGTGCTCGACGTTGAGCGGTTCTCGCAGCACCGTCCAGCCGCCGTTCACCTCACCCAGCCGGTACTTGTCGTCCACGCGGACATCGCTGTAGTAAACGATGTTGGTCCGGTCGCCGTCCACGGTGCGGATGCCCTGGATGTCGATGCCCGGCGACTTCAGCGGCACCAGGAACATGGTCAGGCTCTTGTGCTTCGGCGCCTCCGGGGCGGTGTTGGTGATCAGGAAGACGTACTGGCAGTTATGGGCCCCGGTCGTGAACATCTTGGAGCCGTTGATGATCCACCCGTCGCCGTCGCGGACCGCGCGGGTCTTGCAGGTCGCGATGTCGGAGCCGCCCTCGGGCTCGGTGTAGCCGAGGCACAGCCTCACCTCGCCGCTGAAGACCTTCGGTAACACCTCGTCGCGCAGCTGCGCCGACCCGAACTTGTCCACCGAACGAGCCACCATCGCGGTGGTCCCCCAGGTCACCCAGGGAACGTGTGCGCGCCGCTTCTCCAACTCCCAGATGCGGCGCCGCACCCGGCTGAAACCGCCGTCGGATTCCGGTTTCCACTCCGCCGCCAAATAGCCTGCGGCGCCGAACTTCAGGTGCAGGCCCTCGTCGAAATTGTCGCCCGTTTCCCGGTCCCGGCGCCTGATCTCTTCGGTCATGTGCGTGCCCAGAAAGTTCCGCGCTTCGTCGCGGAACGCCTCGTCCTCGTCGGACAGTTCGACGCGCGAGAAATCCACAGTGCCGCTCCTTCCTATGCCGGCTGCGCCGCGCCCTCGCGGGCGGCCACGATCTGCGCCACCCGTTGTGCCGTCGCGCCCGGATCGCCGCCGGCCAGCGGCCAGCCCCGGGCCCGCACCAGATACGCCGTCGCCGCGGCTTCGGCGGAAACGCCCAGCCCGCCTTGAATGTGGACCGCCATCGTCGCCGCCCTGGCGGCCTCCTCTGCCATGAATACGAATGCGGAAGGCGCCAATTCGGGCCGTTCGTCGGGTTCGTTGTCCAGGAACCAGGCGGCGCGTCGGGCCAGATTCCGGCCGCCTTGCACGGTGATGGCCATGTTCGCGAGCGGGTGCGAAATCCCCTGCAGCGTGGAGATGGGCACCCCCAACGTGTACCGGGTCTTGGCGAATTCGGCCGCGATGGTCATGGTCTCCTCCACCAGCCCGACGAGCGCCGCCGCGGTCAGCAGCCGCCACTCGTCCAGGGCCAGCCGGTAAGCGGCTAGTGCCTCGGGCCCCTCGGCGACGACCTCACGGGCGTCCGCCGCAGCTGGGTCCACCCAGGCCATCGGCAGCCGGCCGATGTTGTCTACCTTCGCCGGACGGGTGCCAAAGGTCAGGCGCACGACTTGGTCGCCGTCGCGGACGACGATGTGATCGGCGATCGACCCCGAGGGGATCAACCGCGGACCGCGCCCATCGTCGATCCGCGGGTCCAGGGCGGCCAGCTGTTCGCCCTCGGCTATCCCGGCGGCGCCCTCCCCCAGCGCGCCGAGGCGCCCCAGCAGCCGCGCGGTGCAGACGTGGTCGATCCACGGAACCGGCGCGAGGGACCGGCCGATCTCCTCGGCCACCAGGGTGAGATCGACCAGGGTGGCGCCGTCACCGCCACACGACTCCGACAGCGCCATCGTGGTGGCGCCCATCCCGCACAACCTCTCCCAGAGACTCTTGTCGAAACCGGATTGCTCTGCGGCACGCACCGTTTCGATCGGACAGTGGGTCTTGAAGAACTGCTTGTACGCCGCCTGCAGGGCGACGTGATCGTCGGACAAGCTGTAATCCAGCCTGCGTAGTTCGAAGCGGTCCATCGTTACTCGTCCTTCCCGAAGAAGAAGTCTCGCGCGTTGTTGTAAAGGTAGTTGTCCAGTACCTCGGCGGGAAGATCCAGCGCGCGGGCTTCGGGGATAACCCGGCGCATGGGCAACACCGGCCAGTCGGACGCGTAGATCACCTTGTTGGGGCCACGAGTGCGCATGTAGTGCAGCAGGCTCTCCGGCAGCCGTTTGGGCGACCACGCCGACGTCATCAGGCGCAGGTTGGCGTACTTGAGCAGCAATCGGATGGCGACGTCCCACCACGGGTCGGCACCGTGAATCATGCACAGCCGCAGCTCGGGAAAGCGCACGCACACCCGGTCCAGGTGCATCGGGTGCTGGACCTCGCCGGGTATGGGCGGTCCCGGAATTCCGGTGTTCACACACAGCGGAAGGTCCAGTTCCGCGCACTTTGCGTAGAGCGGGTAGTACACGGCGTCGCTGGGCGGGTACTGGCCGTCACCCCAAAAGCTTGGCCCCACTACGGCATACGCGACGGGGAGGTCCGCCGCGACCGCGGTCAGCTCGCGCAGCGACCGCACGGGGCGCAGCAGGTTGACACCGCCCATGGCCAGCGCGAAGCGCTCGGGCCTGGCCTCGACGAACTTGCGCGCGGTCGTGGACGGGTTGGCGAGCGAGTCCATCAGGATCGCCTGCTGTACGCCCTGTTCGTCCATCTCGGCGAGCAGCTCGGAGAGGTCGACCGGGGCGAACATCGACTCGGGACCCTTGAAGTAGTCGTCCCTGACCTTGAGCATCCAAGTCGGCTGAGATTCGGCTTCCCCGAAGTGGACGTTCACCAGGCAATCAATCGCTTTGGTGTTCATGACTTCCTTCGGGATCGGATGGGACGAGCGCGATCACCGGATCTCGTTGACTGGCTCGCTCTTTGGCCCATCGATAGTTGGGCTTGCCGTTGCCGAGGCGTTCGATCCGTTCGACGAAGATGAAGGCCTTGGGCGCCTTGAAGTGCGCCAGCTGCGTCGTGCACGCGCCGTGCAGGGCGTCCCGGCTCAGGTGGGCATCGGGGTGGGTCGCGACGAGCGCGACGACCTCCTCCCCCCACCGCTCGCTTGGCCGGCCCACCACCAGGGCGTCGAGGATGCCGGGAAGCGCGCGCAGCACCTCCTCGACCTCTTCGACGAAAACCTTTTCACCCCCGGTGTTCACGACCAGCGAATCGCGACCGAACAGGCGGATGGTGCCGTCGGCTTCCAAAGATGCGCGGTCGCCCGGTACCACCACCCGCCGGCCATCGATCTCCGGGAAGGTCCGCTGCGTGGCTTCGGGGTCGCCGAAGTAACCGAGCGGGATGCGGCCGGTCCTGGCGGCCCAGCCGACCTCCTGCTCACCCGGCCGCAGGAACCGGCTGCGGTCGGCCGACACGACGGTAGCGCCCTCCCTGGGCTGGAACGTCTCGCTGGCGTTCCCTTCGCGGCTGTGACCGAACGCCATGTTCCCGCTCTCCGAAGACCCGTAGCCCTCGATGATCGTGATGTGTGGCAGGCATTCCATCAGCGCGCGTTTGTGTTTCGCGTTGGTGGCGGCCCCTCCGGTGCCGATCGCCTGCAACGAGGACAGGTCGTAGGCACGCGTGCGCAGCTCCTCGATCAGCGGCCCGGCGTACGCATCGCCCACCATGGTCATCATGCCCACCTTCTCCCGCTCGGCGGTTTCCCACACCGACCGCACGTCGAGCTTGTTGCGGTCGTCGTAGAGCACCACCGGCAAGCCCGCACAGAGCGCGGCGAAGGCGGTCCACATGCCGGCCGCGTGCATCAGCGGAGAAACGGCGAACCACGGCTGCCCGCCCCCGGCGACCTTGTCGTAAATCTCGGTGACGCTGGCATGGTCGGCGCCCACCATCGACGACACGTACATGTCGCTCTGGCGCCACAGCACACCCTTCGGGCGTCCGGTCGTTCCGCCGGTGCACATCATGATGAGGTCATCCGGGGATCCCGCATCTTCGCGGTCGGGACTGGCGGCGGCCAGGACGTCGTCGAGTGAGATCGCCTTCGGCAGTTGGGGAACGGCGCTGCCATCGTCGATGGATATCAGCAACTCCGTGCCGATCGGGGGCAGCACGTCGGCGAACCGCGCGCCGAGCGAGCGATGGTAGATGATGCCCCGTGGGCGCACGTAGTCGAGCAGCTCGCGAATCTCCCGGGGCGAGTAGTGGTGATTCACGTTGACCGGGACGGTGCGCGCCTTGAGGCATCCGATCACCATGTCGGGGTAAAGGTCGTTGTACATGATGAGCGCGATCCGGTCCTGACCGCATTCCCAGCGCTGCAGCTCATCACGCGGGGCGTATACACCGAACCCTTTGTCCTCGAGGTAGTTCGCCAATCGATTGGTGCGGCGCGCCGATTCGGCGAACGTGCTCTTGCGTTCTCCGCATACGGTCATCAGGCGGTCGGGCACGACGTCGGCGATGGCGTCCAGAACGGCGCCCACGGTCCATTCGCTCATAGCGGGAAGCGGCTAGACGGCCGAGGCGACCGGGACGCCGAGCAGGTCAAGGGCGTTGTCGCGCATCACTTTACGGATTTCGGCAGGGCTGAAGTCGGTGAGCTCCTCGGTGAACGAAACCGGCGTCTCGAGGCCCTCGCCGTGCGGCCAGTCGGAACCGAACAAGATCTTGTCGATGCCGATCACCTTGGCCAGTTCGCGCAGGTCGTCCTCGTAGTAGGGGGCGATCCATACGTTGTTGCGCAACTGCTCGACCGGGTCCTCGGGAAAGTCACGGGGCTGAGTGTTGGCCGCCTTCTTCAACCGCTTGATCAGCCGGTGGACGAAGTAGGATCCGTTCTCGATGCTGACCGCCTTGAGTTTCGGATGGCGGGTGAACACGCCGTGCACGATCATCGAGGCCATCGTGTCGTGGATGGCGCGGTCGTCGAGGAGCACGTTGTCCAGTGGATCCTTCGCGCCGAAACCCTCGAACGTCGCTTTGCCGCCCCACGCCGCCGCGATGTGCAGATAGCCGCTGTCGCTGAGATGGAATCCGACCGGGACTCCCGCCTCGGCCAGCCGGGCCCACACCGGGTCATGGCTGGGATGCCCCAACGACCGCGGCTTGACCAAGCCGGGCACCGGCGCCGGCCGCACCAGCACCAGCTTGGCGCCGCGCCCCAACACGAATTCCACCTCTTCCAGCGCCTTCGCCGGATCGGCCAGCGAGATGATCGGCGCGGCGATGATGCGATGATCGGGTCGGTCGAAGCCCCAGTCCTCGTCGAGCCACAGGTTGAACGCGTGCACCGACGCCATCGTCGCCTCGATGTCGCCCTTGAGCGCCTCCTCGACCCCGCACGCGAAAGTCGGCAGCATGAACACGGTTTCGATGTCCTGAGTGTCCATCACCGCGACCCGGGCGTCACGATTCTGGTACTCCGGGTGGTCGGCGAGCCGCTCGACCTTCATCAGGGATGCCGGGTCCACGCCTTCGGGAATCTCCCCGCGGAACAACAGATCCAGACAACCCGGCACGATGATCGGGTCGAACGTGGGGTTCGGCACGAAGTGGTTGACTCGACCGCCGATAACGGCCAGAGTGCGCTTGCCCTGAGTGACCATCTGGACGCCGCGGCTCTTGAACGCCCTGTCGAGGTGGCGGGTGAAAGCGTCCAGAGGCTCGTAGTAGTGGTTGTCGACGTCGATCGCCTGGTAACCCAAACTGGCCATGATCTTCCTTTCCGGCATCCCCGGCGAACGCTAGGCGTCGGTCGAGTTGAGCGAGGGAAACTGCGGGGGCCGCTTCTCGAGGAAGCTGGTGATGCCTTCGATGACGTCCGGCCGCGGCATCGCCTCGTGCAGCAACACCTCGGCGCGCGAGGTGGCATCGACCACGTCGCGAGTGGCGTCGCCGTACACCTGTCGCTTGATCACTTCCATGGAAGCGGGCGAGCAGTTGCGGGCGATGTCCTCCGCATAGTCCAGCGCACGCTTCATCAGATCTTCGGGCGCGACGACTTCCTTGACCAGGCCGAGCTCGGCCGCCTCTTCGGCGAGGAAGGTGCGGCCACTCAGCAGCAGATCCAGCGCGGCGCCCCACGTGGTGAGACGCGGGAGGATCCAGGAAATGCCGAACTCGGCGATCAGTCCGCGGCGGGCGAAGACCGCGGCGAACTTGGCGCCGGCGGATGCGAACCGGACGTCGCACATGAGCGCCTGGGTCAGGCCGATGCCGACGCAGGCGCCGTTGATGGCCGCGATCACGGGCTTGCGCAGCGTGGTCACAAAATGCGGTGGCCGTTCGCCCACGAGGTCGGCGAGGTTGGTCTGGCTCGCCTTCTCCATCGTGTCGCCGTAGCTCGGTGCGGAACTCGGCGTGCCCAGATATGCGCCGGCGCAGAAACCCTTGCCCCGCCCGGTCAGCACGATCACCCGGACGGCCGGGTCCTGTTCGGCCCGGTCGATCGCGGCGTAGAACCCAGCGGCGATGTCCGGGCCCCATGCGTTGAGGCGGTCCGGGCGGTTGAACGTCAAAATCGCGACGCCGCTTGCGGTCGCCTCGTAGAGCACCGCGTCCTCGGAAGCGTCGTCGCTGCCGGACATCTACCCCCGTACCTCCTCACGGTCGCCCACGAATTCCGCGGCATTTGTACGCATACTGTATACCTATCGGTACTGTTTTCCACAACCGCCGCCCAGCCCCCCGAACCCCGGCCGAACAGCGCGTTTCGGCTTGCTGAGCCGAGCGGTCGACCGCGGTATACGGACCGGCGGACCGGTGCCTGTATCCGCCCATTGTGGCGAGCACCACGTCCCCACCACGTTTTCTTCGACCGCCGATGTGGGAAAGCGACTAAGGACACCCACTAGCAGGGAGGGGAAACGCCATGGTGGACATCAAGAGCGGTCCGATCGAGGCCATCCAGGGCATCGTCGAGGCTGTCTTCGGAAAGGCCAAGGAGATCGTCGGCACGATCATCGGCCGCAACGACCTGGTCAACGAGGGTCAGGCTCAGCAGGACAAGGCCGACGCGCAGCGCAGTGCGGCGAAGAAGGAAGCCGCGGCCGAGAAGGCGCGCGGTAAGGCCAAGGCCGCGGAGGCACGCGAGAAGGCCGAACAGCAGTAAGAACAAGGGGTTGACAAGGGTCCGGTCACCGGTGGTGACCGGGCCCTTGCTCGTCAGTCGACTTGTGGCGCAACCCTTTTGCCGAGTCACTACGTTCCGATGAGCCCGAGGCGGCGATAAGCCTCCTCGATCTGCGACTTGGCCTCGGGCGGCAACTCCGCTTGCGGCGGGCGCGAATGCGGGTAGGCGCCGATCGGCAGGCCCAGTAGCGAAGCGGCGTATTTGAATGCGCCGCCCCAGTGGGTGAAGTAGTCGGGCCGTCCGGGGTAACAGGTCCACCAGGATCCGACGTCGAGGTCGAACTGGTCCAGGCCCGACTCGCGGCCGAAGTCCATCGCCTCCAGCAGCTTGTCGCTTTGCACCAAATCCCAGTACTGAGAGAACAATCGCCGCTGCGGCGTGTCGAACAGATAGCCGGTGGTGCCCAGTTGCGCGGGGCAGACGGTCCCGTCACGCAGCCATCCCGCGCGATACACCGTCTTGTCGCACTCCCACAGCACCAGGCCGGGCGCCAACTCGTGCAGTAGGCGGCTGTTCGCCGGCCTGAAGGCACCCTCCTTGGTGGCGCACACCGCAGGCACCTCGTCGTAGATCCGCGCGCTTTCGGCCGCGGTCAGGACGTAGCCGGACGACGGCGAGTTGAACATGCCCAGTGCGATGTCGGTGCGCGAGGCGATGTATTCGAAGAATCGCAACACGCCCTCGCCGCCATGCACCTCCATCATCGGCGTTTGGATGTAGACGATGTCGGCGCCGACCTCCTGGGCGTGCAGCGTCAGGTTCAGACAGTCCTTCGCCGAGAGGGCCGCCGTGCACGCCTGCACGACGACGTCGGGGTTGGCGGCGCGTCCCTCCTCGATTGCGACCTCCAGCAAGCGCTTTCGCTCATCGAGGGTCAACGACCAGAATTCGGAGAGCCCGCTGGTGCACCACAACATCGGGTGTCCGAGGTCGCCGACGCAGTAGCGGACCAGCGTCCGGTACGCCTCCCAGTCGATGTCGTCGCCGTCCGGGCCGCAGAACGGGGTGTAGAGGGAGTCGCCGATTCCCCGCAATGCCCCGCGCGCCCAGGCGCGCGCCTCACGTGCCGTCGCCACAGTCGACCCCTATCTCCTCAGCCGATCGCGACCGCCGCGTCGAACGCCTCCCGGCTGCGGCCCACCAACGCCACCCGGCCGCCCTCGTCGGCGAGACAGCGCGCCGCCGCCAAACCCATCCCGCGGCTATCACCGACGACCACCGTGGCGGCATTCGCCAGGCCTAGATCCATGGCAATTCCCGTGGCTCATCTGGTGACTCGTTCAATGGCTTGTGCCCGGTCACCTTCGCCCGTCCAGCCTTCGTTACCAAAAAGCCTACGATAGGTATTACAGTAGCAGATGGAAAAGCGCACGGAAGCCCGGTTGACGGCCATCGTCGAGCGGCGACACGCCTACGTATGCGCAGGTGAGTTGGCACGGCTCTCCGACCGCATGCACAGGATACATCGTGATGGAGGTGCCCGTAGTGGCAAAGCAGGCTATCGCCGACAAGCGTCAACGACGCGAACGCGGATCCATCAATCCCGATGACATCATCAGTGGCGCATTCGAACTCGCGGAGCAAGTGTCCATCGACAACTTGAGCATGCCGCTGCTGGGCAAACACCTCGGCGTCGGCGTTACGAGCATCTACTGGTACTTCCGCAAGAAGGACGACCTGCTCAACGCGATGACCGATCGCGCGCTGAGCAAGTACGTGTTCGCCACCCCCTACGTCGAGGCCAGCGACTGGCGCGAGACGTTGCGCAACCATGCGCGCCTGATGCGGAAAACGTTCATGGGCAACCCAATTCTGTGCGACCTGATCCTGATTCGGGCCGCGCTCAGCCCGAAGGCGGCGCGATTGGGCGCCGAGGAGATGGAGAAGGCGATCGCCAACCTGGTCGAGGCCGGCCTGTCGCCGGAGGATGCCTTCGACACCTACTCGGCGGTCTCGGTGCACGTCCGTGGATCGGTGGTGCTGCAGCGGCTGTACGAAAAGAACCAATCCTCCGGCGAGGGCGCGCGCGCGATCGAGGACGCCGTCGCCATCGACCCCGAGAAGACCCCGCTGCTGGCTCAGGTCAGCCGGATCGGTCACCGGATCGGCGCCCCCGACGAGACCAATTTCGAGTACGGCCTCGGCTGCATCCTCGATCACGCCGGCCGGTTGATCGAGGAGGGCAAGGGGGCGAAAGGCGGCAAGGCGGCGCCGTCACGGGCGCGCAAGGCGGCCAAGGCGCCCGGGTCGCGGGCGCGCCCCAAGGCCCCGGCGCGCTAGCCCGACACCGAATCGGCTTATCACACCTCGGGTTCCGGCACGTCGAAGTATTCGTCACGGAGCCGGAACGCTTCCTTGGTCCCGTGCTGGGCGCGGGTCTTGACGAAGTTGAACTCGCCCGGCCCGAATTGCAGGTTGGTGCCGAAGGCGTGAAAGAGATAGCTGGCCACTTCCTCGCCCTGGTATGCCTGACTCTGTTCGACGAGACGGAACGCCTCCTTGGCGATGACGACCCCGTCGGCGGGCATCTTCGCCGCCTTCTCGGCCCAGTACCGCGCCCGGGCGGGCACCGCGGCGGGATCGCATGTGTCGGTGAAGATTCCGAGATGCTCGAGCTCACTCGCCTCGATGACGTCGCCGGTGAGCAGCAGGCGCCGGGCCAGCACCGGTCCGAGCCGGTGGAAGAACATGTGCAGGCTCCCGAGCGCGGGGCCGAGGAAGCGGGTCGCCGGCATGCCGATCTTCGTGTCGCGCGCTATCACGGAGATGTCGGTCATCAGCGCCATCTCGAAACCGCCGCCCAGCGCATACCCGGCGATCTCGCCCACCGTGACCTTCGGGAAACCCATGAAGTTGTGGTAGAAGCCAAAAGACTTGCGGTCCACGGTGAGTCGCCGACGCTGGCTGGGGCGGCGCTTGGCTGACGCGTCATCGCCGTCCGGTTGGCTCGGCTTGCCGTACCAGCCGTACGCGTTGTTCATGTCGGCCCCGGCGGAGAAGACGCCCCCGGCCCCGCGCAGTAGCACCACCGTCAGGTCGTCGTCTTCGGCCACCCGGTCCAGGCATCGGGCGACCGCCTCGCGCATCGCGGCGTCATAGGAATTGCGTTGGGCCGGATTGTTCAGCGTGATCGTCGCGATGCGGCGGTCGCGGTCGACCTCGAACAGTACGCGATCGTCCGGGGCGCTGGGGGCGGTCATCTATCGGACTCCTTTCGCCGCCTGCCGAATTGAAACCCGGCGAGCTTTTCCGGCGGTGAGGCCAACGTGTTCACCTCGCCGCTGCAGAGCACTTCGCCGTCGAGCAGCAACCGCGCCGTCGACGCGATCCCGCGTTCGATCTGCGAGCGAGCGATGTCGAACCGTAGCTCGGTCGATATGGGGGTCGGCCGGCGAAACGTCACCGTCAGCGACCGCGTCTTACCGGACAGACCCGTGACGCAATTGTGGTGCTGAATGACGCAGTCGAAGAAAACGCCGAGAAAGCCTCCGTGCACCAATCCCGGCGGGCCCTCGTACACCAGGGGAAAGTTGACCCGCCCGGTCGCCTTGTCGGCATCGAGGTCGTCGAACCGGTACTCCGGAAAGCACGGGTTGTAGGCGCCGATGTCGGTGGCGTGGTTGAGATAGACGCGCCGGGGATCGTCGGCGACGTCCCCCATCCTTGGCGCGTTGTCCCGCGGCGCCACCGCGGACAGCTCGCGCTCCCACTCCGCGAACTTCGCCAGCATGGTGTCGACCGCGGGATGGGGATGCTCGAGTGAGACCAGCAGTGAGCTCAGGCGCCGCATGGCGCCGGCGGCGGCCACGGTCTGCGGCAGCGGCGCTTCGCCGAACCTGGCATCGCCGGTCCGCGCCGACTCGGGTGCGACCCGCCGCTGGGCTCCGCCCTCCTGCAAGGCCATGCTTCATCTCTTTTCGGTCGGGTTTCCGGCCCGGCTATTTCCGGCGGCAGCGTACCCTGCTAACTTATACAGCGTATCAATCGTATTGCCTACTGTATGGGTAACCGTATCGGCAGAAAGGCCGGATTCGACGGTGAGTCATGGGGCCGACGCGGCCGGCGCCGACGGTTCGGTGACAGTGCACCGAGACGGCGCCGTGCTGCGGCTAACGCTTGATCGTCCGTCCCGACGTAACTCGTTGAATGAAGCCATGATTGGCTCTTTGGTGGAGGCGCTGACGGCTGCCGCCACCGACGATTCGCTCAGGGCGATCCACATCCGTGGCGGTGACGACTTCTGCGCCGGCGTCGACTGGGTCGCCACCAACGACCGGCCGCGGCCCCGCACGGGCGATCTGGTGCGGCGGATACCCCAGGGCGCCCACCGCGTGATCGAGCTCGTCGCGAGCATCCAGCTGCCGGTGCTGTGCAGCGTGCGAGGCTGGGCCGCGGGATTCGGCTGCAACCTCGCGCTGGCCGCCGACTTCGCCGTTGCCGCCACCGACGCGGTGTTCTGGCAGCCCTTCGCCGACCGTGGCTTCAGCCCGGATTCGGGTGCCACCTGGCTGCTGCCCCGCCTGGTCGGCCTCACGCGGGCGAAGCGAATGCTGTTGCTGGGCGAGCAGGTCGGCGCCGTCGACGCGGCCGACTGGGGACTGATTCACCAGGCGGTGAGCCCCGGCGGGCTGGACGACGCCGCCGGCGAGCTGCTCGAGCGGCTGGCCTCCGGGCCGACGGTGGCAATGGGACTGGCCAAGCAGGCGCTGAGCTTCGGCCAGCATGCGACGCTCAGCCAATCGATGACCCAGGAATTGTTCAACCTCGAACTATCTTGCCGGACAGTCGATTTCAGGGAAGGCCTGGAAGCCTTTCGGCAGCGGCGCGCACCGAGATTCCAGGGCAGATGAGGGAGCAGGATGCCTACTGACTCGTTCGACACCATCACATACGACGTCGACGGGCACACCGCCACCATCACGCTGAACCGTCCGGATGCCCTCAACGCCCTGAGCCCGCACATGATCACCGAACTGCGAGCCGCCTACGACGAGGCCGAGAACGACGACAAGGTATGGCTGACCATCGTGACCGGCACGGGCCGCGCGTTCTGCACGGGCGCTGACGTCACGGCCATTCCCGAAGACGGCAAGGTGATCTACGAGCGCCCGTACCTGTCCACCTACGACCAATGGGAGGCGCCGCAGGAAGGCACCCCACCGTTTCGCACGGCGGCCAAGCCGGTGATCACCGCGGTCAACGGGTTGTGCTGCGGCGCCGGCATGGACTGGGTCACCACGTCGGACATCGTGATCGCGTCGGAACAGGCCACATTCTTCGATCCGCACGTCAGCATCGGGCTGGTCGCCGGACGCGAGATGGTGCGGGTGGCGCGCGTGCTGCCCCGCTCGATCGCCCTGCGCATGGCGCTGATGGGCAAGCACGAGCGGATGAGCGCACAACGCGCCTACGAGCTCGGGTTGATCAGCGAGATCGTCGGGCACGACCGGCTTCTCGAGCGGGCCCGAGAGATCGCCGACGTCGTCAACTCCAATGCGCCGCTGGCGGTTCGGGGTACCCGGCTGGCCATCGTCAAGGGCCTCAATGTTCCGCTGCACGAGGCGGAGATCATGGCCGAAACGTTCCGCGAGCGCGTGTTGCGCACCGAGGACGCGGCCGAAGGGCCCAGAGCCTTCGTGGAGAAGCGCAAGCCGGATTGGCAGTGCCGATGACGTTCGAGACCATCCTCCTCGAGGTCGACGAGATCGACCGGGTAGCGACGATCACGCTGAACCGGCCGGGGCAGCTGAACGCGTTCAACCGCACCATGTGTGCGGAGATGGCCCACGCCTGGCGCACGGTCAAACTCGACGACTCGGTGAACGCCGTGGTCCTCAGGGCAGCCGGTGACCGTGCGTTCAGCGCCGGGCTGGATATCAAGACTCCCTACGGCCAGCCCGAAAACATATGGAATCACGAGGATCCCGGCGAATCGCTCAGCCCGAAGTGGCAGAAGATGTGGAAGCCCGTCGTGTGCGCGGTTCAGGGCATGTGCACCGCGGGCGCGTTCTACTTCATCAACGAATCGGACGTGGTCATCTGCGCGGAGGATGCCACGTTCTTCGACTCGCATGTATCGGCCGGCCTGGTCTGCGCCCTGGAGCCAATCGGCTTGATGAGGCGCATCGGCTTGGGCGAGACGCTGCGCATCGCGCTGATGGGCAACGACGAGCGGGTCGGCGCCGACACCGCGCTGCGGATCGGATTGGTCTCGGAAGTGGTCCCCGCCGACCGGCTCTGGGACCGCGCCCACGAGATCGCCGCGACCATCGCCGCGAACCCTCCGACCGCGACTCAGGGCACGGTGAAGGCGATTTGGGAATCGCTCGACAAGCCGTATCGGGCGGCCCTGGAGCAGGGGCTGATCTACACCCGGCTGGGCAATCCGCTCGGCACCGCCGAACTCGCCGCCCAGAAGGCCGGCGGCGAAGCTGCCACGCGCACACCGAAGACCCGCTGATGCCCGCGCACGCACTCAGTCAACGCATCGCGGATGTCCTCGGCCTGCGGCCCGACGCGCACGCCATCGAGTATGACGCCCAATGGATCTCCTGGGCCGCCGTCGGCGCCAGGGCACAGCGCATCGCCTGCCTGGTCGCCGATCGCGGACCCGGCGTCGGGATGCTGCTGCGCAACCGGCCCGGTCACGTGGCGGCCTTTCTCGGGGCGCTGCTGGGCGGCGGGACGGTCGTCGTCGTCAACCCGGCTCGCGGCGACGAGCGCACCAAGGCCGACCTCGCCGGGCTGCGACTGCCGCTGATCATCGGGGAAGACGACGACCTGACGACACTGCTGCCCCCGGCGACCGACGCCACGACGGTGGCGATTGCGGGCCTATTGGACGACCCCCCGACCGGCCGCCCGACGATTCATCCGGCGCCCGAGGCCCACCCGCGGACCGGGGTGGCGGTACGGATGTTGACCAGCGGTACGACGGGCCCGCCCAAGAGGATCGACCTCGGCTACGACGTGCTGGCGCGCAGCGTGATGGGCGCCGAACCCGAGCGCGCCCCGGCGCCCACCGGGCTCCGCCGCGGGGTCGCGATCGTCAACTCGCCGCTGGTGCACATCGGCGGGGTGTTCCGGGTGCTGCAATGCATCGCCGACGCACGACCATTCGCGCTCCTCGAACGTTTCGAGCTGAACGCGTGGGCCGACGCGGTGCGAAGACACCGACCGCGCACGGTATCGCTGGTTCCCGCGGCGCTGCGCACGGTGTTGCACTCGGATGTGCCGCGCGCCGATCTGGAGAGCATCCGCGCCGTCACCTGCGGCACGGCCCCCCTGACGGCCGAGGATGCCGACGCCTTCACCGCCAAATACGGCATTCCCGTGCTCACCTCTTACGCGGCAACGGAATTCGGTGGCGGTGTCGCGGGCTGGACGTTGCCGGATTACCAACGGTATTGGGCCGCCAAACGGGGCAGCGTCGGCCGCGCCAACCCGGGTGCGCAGCTGCGGGTGGTCGCGGACGATGGCAGGCCGCTGGGGGCCGACCAGGTCGGTCTGCTCGAGGTCAAGCCAGGCCAGCTGGGGCCGTCGGCCCAGTGGATGCGGACCACGGACATGGCGCGCATCGACGCGGACGGGTTCGTCTGGATTGTCGGGCGTGCCGACCAGGCGATCATCCGCGGGGGATTCAAGGTGATGCCCGACGACGTCCGCACCGCCCTGGAGAGCCACCCCGCAGTGGCGGGTGCGGCGGTGGTCGGCCGGTCCGACGAACGCCTCGGGGCGACGCCGGTCGCGGTGGTGGAGCTGCGCAGGCCCGCCTCCGTCGACGCCGACGCGCTCGTGGAGTACCTCGGAACACGGCTGGCGCGCTACGAGATTCCCACCGAGATAGCGATCGTCGACACCATCCCGCGGACGCCGTCGGGCAAAGCTGACCTGGGTGCGGTCCGGCGTTTCTTCGGTGCCGCCGCCGCACACGGTGACCATGCCCGGTGACGGCCCGACGGTCGCCGAGGTCCTGACACAACGGGCCCGTGCGCGCGCAGAACATCCCCTACTGATCTGCGACGGCGACCGCATCAGCTATGGCCAAGCCGAGGCGCGTTCGGCGAACCTCGCTCGCGGGCTGATCGCGGCCGGCGCGGGCAAGGGCACCCATGTCGGCCTGCTCTACCCCAACGGCGTGGAGTTCGTCATCGCGATGCTGGCGGCGGCGCGCATCGGCGCCGTGGTGATTCCCTTCTCCACCTTCGTCACCGCCCGTGAGATGCACCAACAACTGCTCGACAGCGACGTCGAAATACTCCTGAGCGCCGCAACTTTCCGCGGCCACGACTACGTGCAACGGCTCGGGCAGGTGCTGGCGGACCCCGATCTCGAATCCGACTGCCGGCTCATGGTCCCGGCCGCCCCGCAACTGCGGCAGGTCGGCATCAGCCACCACCGCGGTGCGGGGCGGCGAGTCCGCGACATCGACCGGTTCTACCGGCTGGCCGATACCGTGGCCCCCGAGCTGCTGGCGGCGACGCAAGCCGATGTGCGGGGCTGCGATCCCCTGGCCATCGTGTACACGTCGGGCTCCAGCAGCGCCCCCAAGGGTGTCGTGCACACGCACGGCGCGCTGCTGGCACACCAGCGCAACCTCAACGACATTCGCGGTCTGACGGCCGACGACAGGCTGTTCTGCAATTCGCCGTTCTTCTGGATCGGCGGTCTCGCCTTCGGACTGCTTGCCACCCTGGTCGCCGGCTCGACGCTGGTGTGCTCCAACGCGGAGGATCCCGGTAAGACGCTGGACCTACTGGAAGCCGAAAAACCCACCTTGACAAACGGTTTCATCGCTGGGATCGCGCACCTGGCGAACCATCCGAGCTTCCCGCGCCGGGATCTGTCATCGATGCGGCGAGGCAACCTGTACCCCATCATGGCGCCCGAGGTTCGACCGGCCGACCCGGAGCTGCGGCACAATATGCTGGGCATGACCGAAGCCGGCAGCGTCGTGCTGATCAGTGACGACGAGACCGATCAACCCGAGACCAGGCGCGGATCGTTCGGCAAGCCGGCGCCCGGCTTCGACACCAAGATCGTCGACACCGAAACCGGATCAGCGGTCGGTGCCGGCGAGGTCGGGGAACTCTGCATCCGAGGACCGTACGTGATGCAGCACTACTACCGGCGAAGCCGAGAGGACTGCTTCGACGCCGACGGTTGGTTCCGCACCGGGGATTTGGTCCGAACCGACGCCGATGGCTTCTTCTACTACGTCGGCCGGCTCAGCACGATGATCAAGACGGCGGGCGCCAATGTCTCGGCCGACGAGGTGGAAAGGGCAATCGCCAAGGTCACCGGCGGGCTGACCGCCCATGTCGTGGGCGTCCCGGATGCGCAGCGCGGACAACTGGTGGGGGCGGTCGTGGTCGTGCCCGACGGCGTCGCCTTCGACGCGGCGGCGCTGCGCGACCGGCTGAAGGCGGAGTTGTCGGCATACAAGATCCCCCGCCGGTTCCTGGCCGTGTCACGCGACCAGGTGCCGCTGCTCTCCAGTGGCAAAGTCGACCGGCGGCACCTGAAAAAGCTGCTCGATGCCTGACGAGGCAACCATCGACGAGTTGGTGCGTTCGCGCGCCGCGCTTTACGGCGACAAGCCCATGGTGATCGATCCGACGTCGCGAACTAGCTACCGTCAACTTGACTCGGCGACAAGGGATCTCGCCGCGGTGTTCGTCGATGCCGGCGTTACCAAGGGCACCCGGGTCGGGCTGCTCATGCCCAACGGCGCCCGCTGGGTGGAGGTTGCCCTCGCACTGACCCGTATCGGCGCCGTGCTGGTTCCGCTGAGTACCCTGCTGGCCGCGGGCGAACTAGCCACCCAACTGCGGGCCGCCGCGGTGCAATTCCTGATCGGCGTCGAGCAGTTCCGTGGGCGCCGCTACCTCGACGACCTGCCCCGGCGGACCGAGCTTCCCGCTCTGCGCCACGTCTGGACGGCCGACGGGCTCGCCGAGGTCACCGCCGGCGACCGGGCCCGCCGACTCGTCGACGCCATGACGCTGACGGTCACGGCGGCCGACCTTTTGGCCATTATGTTCACCTCCGGCAGCAGCGGGGCGCCCAAGGGCGTCATGCATTCTCACGGCAGCGCGCTGGGCGCCGTACGGGCGGGTCTGGCCGCGCGGCGCATCACCGCAGACACCCGGCTGTATCTACCGATGCCGTTCTTCTGGGTAGGCGGCTTCGGCAGCGGAATCCTGTCGACGCTGCTGTCCGGCGCCACCCTGGTCACCGAGGAGATACCGCGGCCGGAGACCACATTGCGGCTGCTGGAGGCCGAGCGCGTGACGCTGTTCCGCGGCTGGCCCGACCAGGCCGAGACGCTCGCGCGGCACGCGGCCAACCTCGACGCCGACCTGTCGGCCCTGCGGCCGGGCAGCCTGCAGGCGCTGCTCCCGCCCGAACAGCGGGCGCAGCCCGGCGCACGGGCCGTCTTGTTCGGCATGACCGAGGCGTTCGGCCCGTACTGCGGCTATGCCGCCGACACCGACATGCCCACGCCGGCCTGGGGCAGTTGCGGAAAGCCGTTCGCGGGCATGGAGGTTCGCATCGTCGGCGCCGACAGCGGAGAGCCCGTAGCCGCGGGCACGGTGGGCGTGATCCAGATTCGGGGACCGCACACACTGCGGGGCATCTGCGGTCGCAGCCGAGAGGACGTGTTCACCGTCGACGGCTTCTATCCCACCGGCGACCTGGGCCGCCTGGACGACGAGGGATTTCTGTTCTACCACGGGCGCTCCGACGACATGTTCAAGGTCAGCGGCGCCACCGTCTACCCGAGCGAGGTGGAACGGGCGCTGCGCAGCATCGAGGGTGTCCACAGCGCCTTTGTCACCAGCGTGCCCGGAACGGCGGGCCAGCGGGTGGGCGCGGCCGTGGTGTGCGACGGGGCCGTGTCCGCCGATCACCTGAGTCGCTGTGCGCGAAAGCTGCTGAGCGCGTTCAAGGTCCCGACGGCGTGGCTGTTGTTGGAATCTGACGGCGACGTCCCGCGCGGGGGCACCGGCAAGGTCGACACCGGTCGGCTGCGAGCGATGCTGATCGAGGCGTCCGGATCAGCGGCGGATACCGGAGACCGCCGACCGCGGTAACCGGCCCGCGCGGGAATGCCCGGCCATCCGATCCCCGTCGACCACGACCTCGAAGGCCAGGTTGAGCCGCATCGGTTTGGTGACCGATTGCCGCCAGGTCAATCGCGTGCCCTCGGCGGCCGCGCCACTCGTCAAGTCCTGCAAGGGAACCGTCTCGCCCTTGTACGTCGCCGTACCCGTCAGTCCGCCCGGCGACTCGGCGAATGCATACCGCACCGCGAGAGTCCCGATCGGGGTCTTGATCGTTACGTCCCAGTCGCCGTCCATGCCCATCTATGCCTCCGCCGGTTCTCGTCCCGTCGGGCGCCACACCGTGCCCCGACGCTCGTACTCGAAAAGCTCCTCGACGGCGTGCGCGACCCGCGGGCCGTACCACCGGTCCAGCAGGTGTAAGGCCAGATCCAGCCCCGAGGTGACACCGCCCGCGGTGATCAGGTCGCCGTCGTCGACCACGCGAGCAGCCACCGCATGCACACCCGCGGCTTCGAGCAGCCCCAGGCCCAGCTGATGAGTCACCGCATGGCGCCCCTCGATCAGGCCGGACATCGCCATCACGACGGATCCGCCACAGACACCGGCCACCGTCACCTGCGGGTTGTCAAACGCCTTCCGCAACAACGGTGTCAGCTCGGTCTGCGCGGCTCGGGCCAGCAGCACCGGGATGGTCTCGACCCCGTCGTCCGGATCACCGGCGATGGGGCCGCTGGCGCCGGGCACGATCACGCAGCCGCTTTCCGACGGATCGAGCGCGGCGGTGGCCGCCAGCGCCAAACCGCGAGTGCCGCCGATGACGCTGCGCGGCCCCTCCGCCGACACCAGCGTCACCGTCAAGTCACCTCCCACACGGTCGCTGCCCGCCGACAGGACTTCGAAGGGCCCGATGACGTCAAGCGGGTCGAACCCGTCGTACAAGACGATCTGTGCGTGCATCCCGTCATGGTCATCGGCCGCACCCGGCAAAACCAGTGGCTGGATTGACACTATCGACCGGTATATTGCCAACCCATGCACTCCGTCGCGATCCTGGCCGAGCCGGACGTCATCGCGTTCGATCTGGCGATCGCGATCGAGGTATTCGGTCGTGTCTGCCTCCCGACCGGCGCGCCGGGGTACCGCGTTCGGGTTTGCGGCGCGGACCCCGTCGTTCCGGCCGGACCGGTGCGGATCGCCACCGATTGCGGTCTGGGGGAACTCGCGAACGCCGATACCATCGTGGTGCCCGGGCGCAACGACGTCACAGTGCCGACGAGGGAGGACGTCATCGCGGCACTGAAGTCGGCGTACGGCAAGGGGATTCGCATCGCCTCCATCTGCAGCGGCACCTTCACCGTCGCGGCCGCCGGGATTTTGGATGGAAAACGCGCCACCACGCATTGGTCGGCCGCCGACCTGTTTTCCGCCGTGCATCCCGCCGTCAGACTCGATGCCGCCGCGCTCTACGTCGACGAAGGCCAGGTTCTCACCTCTGCCGGGGCGTCCGCGGGACTCGACTTGTGTCTGCACATGGTTGCGCGCGACTACGGCTCGGCGGCGGCCGCCGACGCCGCCCGGTTGGCGGTCACGCCCCTTCACCGCACCGGCGACCAGGCTCAGTTTGTCATCCGCCACCGGGCAAGGTCCGACACCGAACTCGATGGCCTGCTGGTCTGGCTGGAGGGCAACGCGCACCTGCCACTGACGCTGCGCGACATCGCCCGGCAGGCCGCCACCAGCGAGCGAACCCTCAACCGGCGGTTCAAGACGGAAACGGGACAAACGCCGATGCAGTGGGTGAACAGCGTCCGGATCAAGCACGCCGGGGAGCTGCTAGAGCGCAGCTCCGACAGCGTCGAATCCATCTCGCACCGAGTCGGTTTCGCATCAGTGACCAATTTCCGCGAACAATTCCGCCGGCTGGTGGGGGTGGCGCCGCAGAGCTATCGCAACGCCTTTCGCGCCAAGAACCACGGCACCCGTGCGTGCTCCGGCGAGACGCCCTAGGAGACCCGCGTCCAGGGCTGACAGTTCTGCGACTCGAAAGCCTTGACCGCCGTGTTGATGTTCGCGTACATCGGGCCGATCGAGGTGTTCGTCTGGAGTACATGCTCTTTGTTCGCGTCCGGCGTGCTGTAGGTGAACCACGAGCACATCGAGTCCTGGGTCGGCACGTTGTTGATCCAGACGCCGAAGGCCGACCCCGAGCCGCCCGTGTGATAGAGGCCCGGCGCGATGTCGGGGCCCACGACAAAGACACCGTTGCCGGGTATCGGGTCCAGTGGGTCGGCGACGGCCGGCGGCGCGAGAGCTATCACGACCACGGCTACACCGAAGAGAGCCGACGTACGGATCGTTCGGGGCACTTTTCCTCGCTTTATGTTGTCGCCCCCTCTCAGGGAGAATATGCCGAGGCGGGCGCGGGAAACAACACTTATCCCGAGGCCGGAGGGCTCCCGTCGACGACCACGCCACGCGCGGTCAGGTGGTCGATCAGCGGGACCGCGCCCGCGGCGAGATGCTGTGACATCGCCGCGCGGGCGAGTTCTTCGTCGCGTTTCTTCAGCGCGGACAGGATCCGGCGATGGTCCCTCATCGACTGTTCCGGCCAGCCCTCGATGGCGGGGAACACCGATTCGGGCGCATAGCGGGTGATTTGGGACATCAGCTGGGCAAGTTTCGGCGAATCGGCGGCGACGTTGATGGCCCGGTGGAACTGATGATTCAGCCGCACCGTCCGTTCGTCATCGTCACCGGCGTAGGCGTCTTCGAGCTCCGCTTGGATCTGTTTGAGTTCGCGCAGTTGGTCGTCGGTGATGTTGATCGCGGCACGGGCAGCCAGTTCGCCACCGACGTGGGCCTGCACGTTCGCGACGTCGGTGACGTCGCGACCGGTCACCGGCAGCACCATGAAGCCGCGCCGGGGCCGCTGGTCGATCAAACCTTCCGCGCGCAGAGCGAACAGCGCTTCCCGCACCGGAGTGACACTGATGCCCAACTCGGCGGCAAGTTGATCCAGGCGGACGTAGGACCCGGCGACGTAGGTGCCATCGAAGATCCGCTGGCGGATCAAGCGCGCGACATCGTCCGAAAGCTGCGGCCGCGCGGCGAAATCCGGAACCGTCATCACTACACCTGGTACTCGGCCAGCAGCCGTTTGCTGATGATGTTCTTCTGAATCTCGCTGGTGCCCTCCCCGATCAGCAGGAAGGGCGCATCCCGCATCAGCCGCTCGATCTCGTACTCCTTGGAATAGCCGTAGCCGCCGTGGATCCGGAAGCTCTGCTGGGTGACCTCGGTGCAATACTCGCTGCACAGGTATTTGGCCATCCCGGCGGCGACGTCGTTGCGCTCCCCCGAATCCTTCAGCCGCGCCGCGTTGACCATCATCAGGTGCGCCGCTTCGACTTTGGTGGCCATCTCGGCCAGCTGGAACGCGATGGCCTGATGCTCGGCGATGGGCTTGCCGAAGGTGTGGCGCTGTTGGGCGTAGCGGACCGCGAGCTCGAAGGCGCGGATGCCGACGCCACAGGCGCGCGCCGACACGTTGACCCGGCCGACCTCGATGCCGTCCATCATCTGGAAGAAACCCTGCCCGGTGATGCCGCCGAGGATGTCATCGGCACCGGCCTGGTAGCCGTCGAAGATCATCTCCGTCGTTTCGATGCCCTTGTAGCCCAGCTTGTCGATCTTGCCCGGAATCTGCAGCCCGGGAACGACTTCACCGAAGCCGACCGGCTTCTCGACGAGGAACGCGGTCAGATTGCGGTGCGGCTTGTCCGAGCCTTCGTCCGTGCGCACCAGGACGGCCACCAGCGTGGCCGTGGCGCCGTTGGTCAGCCACATCTTCTGCCCGTTGATCGTGTAGTTGCCATCCGGATTGCGCTGGGCCCGAGTCCGGATCGCGGCCACGTCGGAACCCAGCTCCGGCTCCGACATCGAGAAGGCGCCACGCGTCTCACCGGTCGCCATGCGTGGCAGGAACCGCTGTTGCTGCGCGTCGGTTCCGTGCTGGCGCAGCATGTAGGCCACGATGAAGTGGGTGTTGAGGACGCCGGACACGCTCATCCACCCGCGGGCCAGCTCTTCGACGCACAGCGCGTAGGTCAGCAGTGACTCTCCCAGGCCGCCGTACTCCTGGGGAATCATCAAGCCGAACAAACCCATGTCGCGCATCTGGTCGACGATGTGCTGCGGGTAGGTGTCGCCGCGTTCGAGCTCCGCGGCGTTGGGGATGACTTCCTTTTCGACGAATTGCCGCACGGCGGCGACGATTTCGGTCTGGAATTCCGTCAGTCCGAGGGTCTGGGCGAGTCTGGTCATGCGTCGTCTTTCCGTTTCGGGCTTCTGCGCCGGTCGATCGTGTTCGCGTCCGTCAGCCGTTCGATGTCGGCCGATGTCAATCCCAGGCGCCGCTGGAGAACCTCGGCGGTGTCTTGCCCCAGGGCGGGCGCGGCCGCGCCGGCGGGGTGCTCGCCGTCGAATGCGAGCGGCAGCCCGGCGGCGAAATAGTCGCCCAGACCGGGTTGGTGCAACCGGGAAAACATGGGGTTGGCGGTCACCTTGGGGCCCGCGGCGACCTCCGCGAAGGTTCGGTAGCGCTCGAAGAGCACCGTGGTCTTTGACAGCGTGGCCGTGATCTCGTCGGCCGCATGACTGCTGAACCAGGTGGCGAACAGACCGGACAGGACGGCACGGTACCGGTAGCGGTCGCCCTCGGAGTCGAAGTCGACGCCCAGCGCATCGGCGAGCGCCGACACCGCGGCGCCGGTGCCCGTGACGTCGACCAGATCGCGAAAATGCCTGCGGGTCAAGGTGACCACCATGAACCTTGCGCCGTCACCACTGGCGAAGTCCTGCCCGTACTGGCCGTAGATGGCGTTGCCCAGCCGTTGCCGTTGGGTCCCGGTGACCTGCGGCTCGGTCAGGAGTCCGAGGGTTCCGGCAATGGATAGCGCGACGTCCTCCAGCGCCAGGGTGATCCGCGCGCCCAGCCCGGATTCGTCCCGCCGGCGGACGGCGGTGACCACGGCGAGCGCGGCGTACAGGCCGCAGCACACGTCCCAGGCCGGCAACACGTGGTTGATCGGCCCGGCGTGCTCGGCCGGACCGGTGACGAGCGGGAATCCGATGCCGGCGTTGACCGTGTAATCCACGCCGGTAGAACCGTCACCGCGTCCGAGCAGCTGGACGTGGATGACGTCGGAACGCTTGGCGGCCAACGCGTCGTGACCGAGCCAGGACAGCCCGGCGGCGTTGGTCACCACCACGCCGTCTCCCTCGACGATGAGCCGCTGAACCAGGTCCTGCCCATCCGGGGAACGCAGATCGATGGCGGCAGAGCGCTTTCCCTTGTTCAGGCCGGTCCAGTAGATCGATGTACCGTCGGCCGCCAAGGGCCAGCGCTGGACGTCGGAGGCACCGCCGATGGGATCGACCCGAATCACCTCGGCGCCAAGCTGACTCAGCGTCATGCCGCACAGCGGGGCGGCGACGAAGCTGGACACCTCCACGACCGTGAGACCGCTCAGCGGGCCGGTCACGTCGGGGCGACCCGCTCGAACACCGCGGCGAGGCCCTGGCCGCCGCCGATGCACATGGTCTCCAACCCGTAGCGCGCCTCGCGGCGGTTGAGCTCGCGCGCCAGCGTGGCCAGCATCCGGCCACCCGTCGCACCGACCGGATGGCCCAGCGAGATGCCCGATCCGTGCACGTTGGTCCGCTCGTGGTCGGCGGCACCGAAATTCCATTCGCGCATCACCGCGAGCGCTTGCGCGGCAAAGGCTTCGTTGAGTTCGATGACGTCGATGTCGGACAGCCGCAGGCCGGCCTTGCCGAGCGCCGCCTCGGTGGCCGGCACCGGACCGATGCCCATGATGTGGGGAGCGACGCCGGCCAGCCCCCACGACACCAGGCGGACCAGCGGCGTCAGACCGCATTCGCGCGCCTTTTCGGGCGTGGTCACCACGCACATCGACGCCGCGTCGTTCTGCCCGCTGGCGTTGCCGGCGGTGACCGTCGCCTCCGAATCCTCGCTCGCCAGCACGGGTTTGAGCTTGCCCAACGACTCGACCGAGGTGTCGGCGCGCGGATGTTCGTCGGTATCGATCAGCTCCTCGCCATGGCGGGTAGGCACCGCAACGGGAATGATCTCCTCTGCCAGCACGCCGTCCTTCTGCGCGGCAACCGCGCGCTGGTGCGACCGCACCGCCAGCTCGTCTTGCTCCAGCCGGGCGATGCCGTACTGGCGGCGCAGATTCTCGGCCGTCTCCAGCATGCCGCCCGGCACCGGGTGATGCCGACCGCCGGCGGTGGTGCGGCCACGCGCCAGCCCGTCGTGCACCCGGACACCGGTACGCGCTCCGCCCCAGCGCATGTCGGTGGAATAGAACGCGACGTTGCTCATGCTTTCGCAGCCGCCGGCGACGACGAGATCGTGGTCGCCATTGCCCACTTGCAGGCACGCCTGGATCACCGCCTGCAGGCCCGACCCGCAGCGGCGGTCGACTTGCATGCCGGGCACCGTGACCGGCAGCCCGGCATCCAGCGCCACCACCCGTCCGATCGCCGGCGCCTCACTGCTCGGATAGCAGTGGCCGAGGATGACGTCCTGCACCGCGTCGGGCGAGATCCCGGTTCGTTCGAGGAGGCCCTTCAGCGCGGCGACCCCCAGGTCCACGGCGGTCAGCGACTTGAACACCCCGCCGTAGCGGCCGATCGGGGTCCGGACGGGTTCACAGATGACCGTCTCGCGCATCGCGCTCATAGATGCCGGCCGCCGGTGATCTCCATGACGGTCCCGGTCATGTACGAGGACAGGTCGGAAGCCAGGAACAGCGCCACGCTGGCGACTTCACTCGGTTCGCCGGCCCGACCCATCGGCACCTCGGCGACCTTGGAATCCCAAATGCGCTGCGGCATAGCCTCGGTCATCGCGGAGCGGATCAAACCGGGGGCGATCGCGTTCACCCGGACGCCCAGGTAGGCCAACTCTTTGGCGGCCGCCTTGGTCATTCCGACGATGCCCGCCTTGGCGGCCGAGTAGTTGGTCTGGCCGACCATGCCGACCTTCCCCGACACCGAGGACATGTTGATGATGACGCCCCGCTTGTTCTCCCGCATGACGGCGGCGGCCAACCGGGTACCGTTCCAGGTTCCCTTCAGATGCACGGCGATGACCTGATCGAACTGCTCCTCGGTCATCTTGCGCATCGTCGCGTCCCGGGTGATCCCGGCGTTGTTCACCATGATGTCCAGGCCGCCGAAACGCTCGACGGCGGTCTGGATCAGGGTCTCGACGTCGGACGCCTGCGTCACATCGCATCGGACCGCCACCGCGACGTCGTCGCCGCCCAACTGCTTCGCCACGACCTGGGTTTCTTCGAGATTCACGTCGCCCAGCACAACTCGTGCCCCCTCGGCGACAAAGCGTTCCGCGATGGCCAGACCCAGGCCCTGCGCGCCGCCGGTGATTACCGCGGTCTGACCTGTCAGCATCGACACCTGATTCCCGCCTCCCTCTGCTTTGGTCCCCGGGACGCCCCGGCAGTCGAATATCATATTTCATATAGGATCTGCTCCGGTGCCGGGTTCCCTATCCGGGCCGTCACACTCGCCGGCCGCTCGCGGCTGAGTTGTCCGCCACCAACGAGGTGCCAAAGTAGGAGCATCCGACCATGACCACCGCCGAACAACCCGAGGTCTCCGACGACGATTTTCGGGAGATCCTCGCCCAGACCCGTCACTTCGTCTGCACGGCCGTGGTCCCACGCGAACAGGAGATCCTCACCGAGGATCGGGTGCCCGACGACCTACGTGACCAGGCCAAGAAGATGGGGCTATTCGGGTACGCGATCCCGCAGCGGTGGGGCGGCCTCGGCCTGAACCTGATGCAAGACGTCGAGTTGGCGATGGAATTGGGTTACACCTCGCTGGCACTGCGCTCGATGTTCGGCACCAACAACGGCATCGCCGGCCAGGTCCTGGTCGGCTTCGGCACGGACGAGCAGAAATCCCGCTGGCTGGAATCGATGGCGTCGGGCGACGTCGTCGCATCCTTTGCGTTGACCGAGCCGGGGGCCGGATCGAACCCGGCCGGACTGCGAACCAAAGCCGTTCGCGAGCAAGGTGATTGGATTATCTCCGGGCAGAAGCGCTTCATCACCAATGCGCCCGTGGCCGACCTGTTCGTGGTGTTCGCGCGCACCCGGCCGGCCGACGACCAGGGTCCCGGGATCGCCGTATTCCTGGTCCCCGCGGACGCGCCGGGCGTCGAAGTCGGCAGCAAGGACGCCAAGATGGGTCAGGAAGGCGCGTGGACCGCGGACGTCGGCTTCAACGACGTCCGGGTCGAGGGCGGCGCACTGATCGGCGGCAGCGAAGACATCGGCTATCGGGCCGCGATGACCTCGCTGGCGCGGGGCCGGGTCCACATCGCCGCCCTCGCGGTGGGCGCCGCGCAACGCGCGCTCGACGAATCCGTCTCCTACGCCGCCACCGCGACACAGGGCGGCACGCCGATCGGACAGTTCCAGTTGGTCCAGGCGATGATCGCCGACCAACAGACCGGGGTGCTCGCCGGCCGCGCGCTGGTGCGCGAGGCCGCGCGACTCTGGGTCTCCGGGGAAGACCGCAGGGTCGCGCCGTCGGCGGCCAAGCTGTTCTGCACCGAAATGGCGGGTAACGTGGCCGATCTCGCGGTGCAGGTGCACGGCGGCAGCGGTTACATGCATGGCGTCCCGGTCGAGCGCATCTACCGTGATGTGCGGTTGCTGCGGCTCTACGAGGGCACCAGCGAGATTCAGCGGCTGATCATCGGATCCAATCTCGTCAAAGCGGCGCAGCGCACGACCACAACGAAGGAGCGTTAATGGCAGGCAAGCTCGAAGGCAGGGTCGCGTTCATCACCGGGGCCGCCCGCGGCCAGGGGCGGGCGCACGCCGTCCGGCTGGCGCGGGAGGGCGCCGACATCATCGGCGTCGACATCGCCGGCAAGCTGCCGTCCTGCGTGCCCTACGACCCCGCGACTCCCGACGACCTTGACGAGACCGTTCGCCTGGTCGAAGAGACCAACCGGCGGATCATCGCGTCGATCGTGGACATCCGCGACTTCGAGGCGCTCCGCAAGGCGGTCGACGACGGCGTCGCCGCGCTCGGGCGGTTGGACATCATCGTCGCCAACGCCGGCGTCGCGGCGCCGCAGGCCTGGAACGAGATCACACCCGAGGACTTCCGCGCCGTCATGGACATCAACGTGACCGGCACCTGGAACACCGTGATGGCCGGCGCGGACAAGATCATCGAAGGCGGTCGCGGCGGCTCGATCATCCTGATCAGTTCCGCGGCCGGCATGAAGATGCAGCCGTTCATGGTGCACTACACCGCCAGCAAGCACGCCGTCACCGGGATGGCCCGGGCCTTCGCCGCCGAACTGGGCAAGCATTCGATCCGGGTCAACAGCGTGCATCCCGGGCCGGTGAACACGCCGATGGGCTCGGTCGACATGGCCGTCGCGGTGGGCAAAGCCATGGAGACCAACCCGCAGTTGTCCAACGTGCTCACGCCGTTCCTGCCCGACTGGATGGCCGAGCCCGAGGAGATCGCCGACACCGTGTGCTGGCTCGCCAGCGACGAGTCGCGCAAGATCACCGCCGCCCGGATTCCGGTCGATCAGGGCTCGACGCAATACTGAGCGGTTCCGGGGGGAATACATTCGGCCTGATCGGCGCTTGGAGGCGACATGAGGCACTTCACCGAGAGCGAACGTCAGGAATTTTTGGCCGGCTTGCATGTCGCGGTCCTGTCCGTCGACGCCGCCGACGGCCGGCCGCCGGCCAGCGTTCCCATCTGGTACGACTACACCCCGGGCGGGAACATCCGCATCATGACCGGGGCGTCCAGCCGCAAGGCGGGGCTCATCGAGCGGGCGGGCAAGGTGACGCTGGTGGTCCAGCGCGAGGAACCGCCGTATCAGTACGTGGTGGTCGAGGGCTCCATTGTCGACACCGCCAAGCCCGCACCCACCGACGTGCAGGAGTCAGTCGCCATCCGCTACCTCGGCGAGGAGGGCGGCCGCGCCTTCGTCCGAAGCATGGAGGGCGTGGAAGAGGTGATGTTCACCATTCGCCCCGACCGCTGGCTCAGCGCGGACTTCACCGGCGACCTGTAGAGGTCTCAGCCGATCAGGTCCAGCGTTCCCAGCTCGCGGATCGCTTGACACCCTCGGGCGAGCATGGCCAGCACCATGTCGTCGCCCCGCTCGGTGGCGGCGGCGAAGGCAAAACCCAGCGCCGAGATCAGCGGCGCCTGCAGGACCCCGAGCCGGTAGTCGCGCCAACATGTTTCGCGGTCGTAGCCGGTGACGCCGCCGGCCGCCAGCGCGCGATGATAGTCACCCACGAGCTGTTCTTCGATGGTCGCGCGCAGCTGCGGATTGAGGCTGGTCGCGGTGAAGTAGGCCAGATCCCGGGCCGGCAGCCCGACGCCGAGCGTCTGCCAATCGACCACGCTGACCCGGGTCCGGTCCGGGTCGAACAGCAGGTTGTCCAGGCGGTAGTCGCCGTGCAGCAGGGCGAACCGGTCGTACTCGGACAGTAACCACGGCGTCACCAGACCCATTGCCGCGCTGAAGGTCTCGCGGTCGTCGGCGCTCATCCGGTCGCCGAGCTTGTCGAGCGTGATGTCGGCGCTCATCTTCGCCACCTCGCCCATGCCGCCGGCGCCGGCCTCGTCCGGCCTGCCGAAGGCGATGCCCGGGAAATCGAGCCAGAATGGATCGCACCAGCTGGGCGCGTGCAGGCCGGCCAGGGCGGTGACCGCGAGTCGCGCTTCGGCTTCACCGCAGCCGGCGAGCTGATCGCCCTGCACGGCCGGCGCCTGATCGGCGAGCAGCAACGCGAAGTCCATTGCGTCGTCGGTGATCTCGGAATAGAAGCACTGCGGCGTCGGCACCTGCACCCGCTCCGCCACGGACGAATAGAACGCGCACTCGCTGCGATATCCGAGGACGACCCGGTCACGCACGGTGTCGTCCTGCGACGGCAGCTTGATCACGAACGTTTGCGGAAGGTCGACAGCCTCGGTCGCGTAGCGGGCGGTCACCCGATAGGTCGCGCCGGTCTGCCCCGTGCCGATCGGGGTCACGTCCACGTCGGTGACCTCGACGGGGGTGCCGCGTCCGCTCAGCGCGGCCGATAACCATTGCGGGGTTACGTCGGCGGGATACCGCGGAATCGACACCACAGCACTCATGAACAGCGCGCCTCCTGTACCCGGACGGCCCCGTCCGACTGACAAACTGTAAGGCATACCGCAAGAGTTGCGGTCAACTGCTTCACATTAGTCGGCGAGAATGCGCCATTCGGCGGCCTCGTGCTGCTGGCGCCAGAACTCGTCGAAACGTCCACCCGCCGCGAGCAATTCGCCGACAGTTCCGTCCTCGACCACTCGACCGTCGTCCAGGAACAGGACACGGTCGGCGTGACTGATGCTGGCCAGCCGGTGCGCGACGATCACCTGGGTGCGCGCCCGCGGATCGAGTGTCAGCGCGTCGACCACCGCGGCCTCGTTCTCGGTGTCCAAAGCGCTGGTCGCCTCGTCGACCAGCAATATCGGGGCCGGCTTGAGCAGCGCCCTCGCGATGCTGACCCGCTGGCGTTCGCCCCCGGACAGCGCCGAGCCGGCTTCGCCGACGATCGTGTCGGCGCCCTCGGGCAACCGGCCGATGAGTTCGTCGACGCGGGCGAGGGTCACGGCCCGCTTGAAGCGGTCATCGCCGGCGCCGGGGTCGCCGGCGGACACGTTGTCCCGGATCGACCCGTGGAACAGGTAGGGATGCTGGAACACGACGCTGCTCGCCGCCCGGCGGGTCTCGGCGTCCAGCGTCGCCGCGTCGACGCCGTCGATCAGGACCCGGCCGCGGGTCGGTTCGTGCAGTCCAGCGATCAGCGCCAGGATGGTGCTCTTCCCCGATCCGGACGGGCCGACGATCGCCGTCGTGCTGCCCGGCGCCAGGGTGAAGCTCACCCCGTCGAGCACCGGCGCGGTCGCATCGCCATACCGGAACTCGACGTCGTCGAACTCGATGCGGGGCGCCGCCGCGGTGACGGGCAGCGTGGCGGGCCCGGAGCTCATCAGTGGCGCCGTGAGCACCGACCGGATGCGGTCGAGCGTCGCGCGGGTGCTCTCCAGGGCCGGCGCCAATTCGCTGATCGTGGTGAACGGTTCGAGGTAGCGCACGATGACGACGATCAAGGCGATGGCCTCGGGCATCGAGAGGGTCCTGTCAACCGTCAGCGCCGCGGTCGCCCCCGCCAGCAGGATGAGCGACAGCTGGCTGGCCAGGCTGAACAGCAGCTGACCCGGGACCTGCATGGACAGCAAGCGCATGGTCGCCCCGTGTTGCGCGGCGAGCGCGTCGCCGACCAGGCTGCGCGCCGGTTCGACCCGCCGTGCGGCCCGCAGCGCCTGCTGGGTGCGGGCGAATTCGATGATCCGCTCGGTGAGCCCGCCGTTGGCCTCGTCGGCTGCGGCGTCGGCGCGCCGCGTCAGTCGCGCTGAGGCCCACAGCGCACCCAAGAGCAGCGGCACGCCGCCGAGTGCGGCCGCGCCGAGCTGCCACGAGATCGGGAGTAGGGCGACCGCGATGGCGGCGGGCAGCAGGATGGCGGAGATCAGCGGCGTCAGCAGGTTGACGACCAGGCCGACCAGTTCCGGCCCGGTGGCGGCGATGGCCTGGCGCGCCGTCGCGGTGTGCTCGGCGGTGAACCAGTCCAGCCGCACGCCGGGCAGCCGGTCCGCGACGTCGTGCTGGCTGTGGTCGAGGACGGCGAACCCGAGATCGAAGCCGATGCGCGCGGTCGCGGTGTCGATCACCCATCCGACGACGGTGGCGGCCGTGAGCCAGGCGAGCCACCCGAGCGCGCGGTGCGGGTTGTCGAACAGGGCGCCCACCAACGGCACCAGCAGCACGGTGGCCGCCGCCCGCACCACTACGGACAGCAACGCGAGCGCGGCGTAGGCGATGAGCCCGGCCCGGCGATCCGCGGGCACCAGCCCCAACCAGGTGCGGATCATCGCGTCCCCTCCCGAGCGGTGGTGGCGGCAACCGGGTCACGCCGGCCGCCTTCCCACAGCCGCCGGTATCGGCCGTCGGCGGCCAGCAACTCGTCGTGCGTGCCGCCTTCGGCGATCCGGCCGTGGTCGAGCACGACGATCTGGTCGGCTCCGGTGACCGTGTGCAGCCGATGGGCGATCACCAGGACGGTGCGATGCCGGGTCAGCCGGTTAAGCGCTTGCTGCACAAGGTATTCCGATTCGGGGTCGGCGAACGCGGTGGCCTCGTCGAGGATCAGGACCGGGGTGTCCGCCAGGATTGCCCGCGCGATCGTCAACCGCTGCCGTTCCCCGCCCGACAACCCCGTTCCCGCGCCGAGCACCGTGTCGTAGCGGTCAGGCAATCGCATGATGCGGTCGTGGATCTGGGCCTGGCGCGCCGCCTCCTGAATCTGCGCCGCGGCGGCATCCGGGACGGCCAGCGCGATGTTCTCGGCGACGGTGCCGTGCACCAGCTGCGTCTCCTGCAGGACGAAGCCGACCTTCGCGTAGAGCTCATCGGCGGTCATCGACCGGATGTCTTGCCCCCCAACGCGTATCGCGCCCTCTTCGACGTCGTGGAACCGGGCCAGCAGGGCGGCCAGCGTGGACTTGCCGGACCCGGACGGGCCGACGAGGGCGGTGACGGTGCCGGGCCGCAGCGTCAGCGACACGTCGCGGATCACCGGGACGCCCGGGCGATAGCCGAAGCTGACGTCGTCGAACACCACCGTCGCCGACGGATCCCCGGACCCGTCTTGCGGCCGCACGGCGAGTTCGGGCTCGTCGAGTGTGTTCTGCAGGCGCCGGGCGGCCAGCATGCCGGCGCTGATGCCGCCCACTCCGTACGCGATACCCAGCAGGCGTGCCCCGAATGTGGTGCCCAGCAACAGGAACGGCACGAGATTCACCGGATCCATCCGCCCGGTGACGGTGAGCAGGGTGCCCGTGAGCACGATGAGCCACAAGAAGGTGGAGGGCCGGGTGACCAGGTCCATCAGCGTCTTCTTGCCGGCGAGCGGCCGCTGCCAGGAGACCAGGAATTCGACGTATTCGTCCAGGCGGCGGCGGAAACTGGAGGCGGCCGCGCCGCCGAAGACGCGGATCACCGGCTGGCCCTCCAGGTAGGCGCCGGCCTCGCCGCTCATCTTCTCGGCCCAGCGCTGCGATTGCGGAATGCGCGGGCCCGACTGAATCGTGAGCGACGACGTCAACACCAGGTACACCAGCACGGGCAGGAACAGCACGAGCGCCACCCGCCAGTCGACGGCGAAGAGGTAGACCAGCACGGCCACCGGTGCGATGATCGCCGCGACCGCGTCCGGGATGGCGTGGGTGACCAGATAGTGCAGCGACAGCGTGTCGTCCTGCAGCAGCTGCTTGATCGAGCCCGATCCACGCGTGGTGAACCAGCCCAGTGGCAATCGGGATAGCTTGCGCAACAACCGCGACCGCAGGTCGGCGGCGAACCGGGCGTCGACGACGTGCAGCCACAGCGTGAGCGCCGCGCCGAGGACGGCGCCCGTTCCCAGCAGCGCAACGGCCGCGATCCCGACGTTCCAGAGTCGGGATGCGGGCGCCCCGGTGACCAGCAGGCGGGCCAGCTCGACCAGCAGGACGAACGGCGCCAGCTGCACCATGGTGATGACGGCCTGCAGCACCCCGGAAAGAATCAGCGCCGAGCGCAACGGCGCGAGCAACCGGCCGGCCCCCTGAGCGCGCCAGTGGCCGCGCGCTGCGGGGGCGGGCGTCTGCGAGGTCGGTCCTGGCGGCGAAACCTGCTCGTGTGCGGGCTCATTCACGGATGCGGGCTCGTCGCCGCGCTGGATGCCCATCGCCCGGCCGGCGCTCCAGTAGGCCTGGGCGTGAATCTCCGACTTGGGAAAACCGAAGTCGTCGCGCAGTCGCGTGCGGACGTGCTTGAGGACCGTGGCCTCGGGTGTGGCCCACGCGTACCAGTTGGACCAGTCGCGGTTATGGATCGCCGCCGCAAGGGACTTCTCGTCGCGGCGGGCCACCCAGTGCACTCTCAGACGGGGGTGCGGCGCGATCGGGATCAGGACGTCATGGTCGTCGTGTTGCTCGAGATACATCTCGATCGGCACTTCATTGGGGACGACTCCGATGATCCCGTTCATGCCGGGGATCGACGCCGAGTCACCGATCAGCAGGTAGCCGGCCGGCTGCTCGGGTGGCACGTCGAAGCGCGACGAGCCCATCAGCGCCATGACGGCGATCGTCGCGCCGGGTTCCACGGTGCGCGCCCACTTCGACGCCGGGCCTGCGGGCTCGTGCAGCACGACGTCGACCGCGAATCGGCCGTTCGGGGCGTCGGCCTCGGAGATGGTGTAGGCGCGCTGGAACTCGGTGTTGGATCCGTCGGGGTCGGGAAACCAGAACCGCAGCCACGCGGCGGGTTCGGCATCCACGTCCTCGAACAGTGTCGGCGACGCCATCCGCACCCGCACGAAATGCGGTGCAATCTGGACGGTTTCGAGCACCGTCGCGGTGTGGTCGCGAGCGCCGAAGCTGCGCAACATCACGCCCTGGAACCCGCGTGCCATCGGCGGTCCTTTCCCGCGGCGCTGAGGCTTCGCGACGGACTTCAGGAGCGGCCGGCCGGACGGAACCTCCGCTGAATACGTTACCGCCACAAACTAAGGGTTGCCTTACCAAAGGTCAAACTCGGGCTGCCGGGGGTCGATCGGTAGCCTGGACGTGTGAGCGGTGAATCGGTTCCGCCGGTGTTGCTCTACGACGGGGTCTGCGGCGTCTGCAACTCAGCGGTGCGGACGATACTTCGGTTCGATCCCCACGGCACGCTGCGCTTCGCGCCCCTGGACAGCGATTTCGCCCAGGAGGTCTTTGCCCGGCACCCGGCCGTCAAAGACGTGGACTCGGTGGTGTTCGTCGACGAACCCGAACAGCCGGGAGAACGCGTCGCCGTCCGGTCCGCGGCCGCCCTGCGCGTGGTGGATTACCTTGGCGGTCCGTGGAAGCTGCTCGGGGCCGCCCGCATCATCCCGGCTCCCCTGCGCGACTGGCTCTACGACCGGATCGCGGACGTCCGCTATCGCATCTTCGGCAAATACGACACGTGTCCGCTGCCGCCGCCGGAGGTTCGTGCCCGCTTTCTGCAGGCCTAGTAGTCCGCGTCGAGGGCCAGGTCGGCCTCGGACTCACTCCTTTTCAGCTCGGCCAGCTTGCGGTCCTCGGCCGCGAACTCGCGATGGTGAACCGCCGATTTCTGGTGTGCACCCACGTCAGACACGCGTTGTTCGACGCTGCGGTCTTGGACCCGCGCGATTCGTTCGTGCTGCAGGGCCGATTCCTCCAAGCTGCGAGCGGCCGAGAGCCCGGCATGCGCGGCGCGTTCCCGCGCTTCCGCGGCCCGTCGTTCGGCTCGCTCGACATCTTTGGCGGTAACTGTTTCGTCGTTTCCGATGGCCATGGCGTCTCCCTGGTGTCCCGTGCATTGCACGTACCCCGCAGGGAGGGTTTAACGCCCGCCGAAGGCGAACAGATGGTGCGGGCGGAGGGACTCGAACCCCCACGCTCTTTCGAGCACCGGCACCTAAAGCCGGGGTGTCTGCCAATTCCACCACGCCCGCAGCGTGCCGATCGTACCGCTCAGTGCGGGGACCGGCCCGGTGGTGGCGCGCCTCGACGTATTCGTCGGAGCCAAGTCGTGAGCGGTACCGTCAAGGGGTGTCCACTACGCGTCGTCGCAGGCCCGCCCTGATCGCCTTGGTGATCGTCGCGGCGTGTGGTTGCCTGGCGCTGGGCTGGTGGCAATGGACCAGGTTCCAGTCGGTCTCCGGCACGTTCCAGAACCTCGGCTATGCGCTGCAGTGGCCGTTGTTCGCCTGGTTCTGCGTGTACGCATACCGCAAATACGTGCGCTACGAAGAGATGCCGCCCGAGCCTCGGCGCGATACCGAACTCACCGAGATACCCTCCGGCTTGCTGCCCGAACGCCCCAAGCCGATGCAACAGCCGTCCGACGATCCCGCGCTGGCGGAGTACAACGCCTACCTGGCCGAGCTTGCCAAACAAGACACCCAAAAGCAGAACAGGACCACCGCATGACCACACCGGAGACACCTGGACCTCAGGCGTCGGCATTCCCCGTGGAGAAGATCCGCAGCGCGTTGCTCGGCTACCGGGTCATGGCGTGGGCGACGGGGCTCTGGCTGATCGCACTGTGCTACGAGATCGTCTCGCACCTTGTCCTGCACCACGAGATCCGCTGGATCGAAGTGGTGCACGGTTGGGTGTACTTCATCTATGTCCTGACCGCCTTCAATCTGGCCGTCAAGGTCCGCTGGCCAATACCCAAGACGATCGGTGTCCTCCTTGCCGGCACCATCCCGCTGCTGGGGATCATCGTCGAGCAAGTCCAGACCAGGGACGTGAAGGCCCGCTTCGACTTGTAGACCTCATCCGCGACGGAAGCCGCTCGACCGCGCGACACACGATGCGGGCGGACGCCTAGGCCAACTCGCGCAGCGCCGGCACCAGCAACGCCAGCGCGCGGCCGCGATGCGAGACCGCGTCCTTCTCCTCGGGACTGAGCTCCGCCGCGGTGCGGTCGGACCCGGCCGGAAGGAAAACCGGGTCATAGCCGAAACCGCCGCCGCCCCGCGGTTCCCGCGCGATGGTCCCGGACCACTCGCCGCGGACGACGACCTCCCCGGACGGCCCGGCCAGGGCGCAGGCGGAGACGAAGGCCGCGCCGCGCCGGTCGTCGGGCACGTCGCTCAACTGCGCCAGCAGCAGCCCGGTGTTGGCGGCGTCGTCGCCGTGGTTACCCGACCAGCGCGCCGAGAGCACGCCGGGCATCCCGTTCAACGCGGCCACCTCCAGACCGGAGTCGTCGGCCACCGCGGGTAAGCCCGTCGCGGCGAACGCATCGCGAGCCTTGGCCAACGCGTTGTCCTCAAAAGTGGCGCCCGTCTCGGGCGCCTCCGCGAAGGCGGGCACGTCGTCCAAAGACACCAACGTCAACCCCGTCAGCCCGGCCGCGTCGAGCACCCGGCGCAGTTCGGCGAGCTTTTTGCGGTTGCGGCTGGCGACCAGCAGCCGCGATGATCGCAACCGTGGCGAAGCCGGGCGCCGCGGGTCAGCACCATCTGACCCGGTCAGCTGCCGAACGCCTTCGGCGGCGGAGCCCCCTCGGGGAGCTCGCCCGGGTACGGCAGGGCCAGCGCCTCGCGCTGGGCGGCGAACAGCTTGTCACAGGCAGCCAGCGCCACGTCGAGCAGCTTGTCCAACGTCGAGCGCGGGAACGTCGCCCCCTCGCCGGTCCCCTGCACCTCCACGAGGGTTCCGGTGTCGGTGGCGACGACGTTCATGTCGACCTCGGCCCGCGCATCTTCCTCGTAGGGCAGGTCCACCCGGATCCGGCCGTCGACCACCCCGACGCTGACCGCCGCGATGGCGCACGACAGCGGCCGGGGGTCGGAGAGCTTGCCGGCCGCGGCAAGGTAGGTCACGGCGTCGGCCAGCGCGACGAAGGCGCCCGTGATGGCGGCGGTGCGGGTGCCGCCGTCGGCCTGCAGCACGTCGCAGTCGACGGCGATGGTGTTCTCCCCCAACGCCGCCAGGTCGATGCAGGCCCGCAGCGAGCGCCCGACCAGCCGGCTGATCTCCTGGGTGCGCCCGGACAGGCGCCCCTTCACGGCTTCGCGGTCGGAGCGCGTGTGGGTGGCCGACGGCAGCATCGCGTACTCCGCGGTCAGCCACCCCAGACCCGACCCCTTGCGCCAGCGCGGCACCCCCTCGGTGACGCTGGCGGTGCACATGACCTTGGTGTGGCCGAATTCGATCAGCACCGACCCAGCCGGGTGGTCGGTGAATCCGCGGGTGATGACTACGGGTCGAAGCTCGTCGTCGAGGCGGCCGTCTTCTCTTCTGGTCACGACGCCAACCCTAACGCGGGGCGCTCAGACCCTTTCAGAGCGGCGGATGTCGAACGTTTCGCCGCACACCACCGCGTGGACGGGGCCGTCGAACTCGGCCTTGGCCTCGCTGATCACGTCCTCACGCGACGTCCACGGCGGGATGTGGGTGAGCAACAGCTCGCGAACGCCGGCCTGCGCCGCGGTCCTGCCCGCCTCGGTGCCCGACAGGTGCAGGGCGGGCGGCCGGTCCGGCGAGTGCGTCCAGGAGGCTTCGCAGAGGAAGACGTCGGCGTCGCGAGCCAACTCGACCAACTGGTCACACACGCCGGTGTCGCCGCTGTAGACGAACGAAGCGCCTGTGGAATCGGTGATCCTCATGCCGTAGGACTCCGTCGGGTGGGCCACCACCCGCGGCGTCACCGTGAGCGACCCGAAGGTCACCGGTTCGCCGTCGACCCAGTGCCGAACGTCGAAAATGTCTGAGCAGTCGTCGATTTCGCCACCATACGGTGACGAGGCGGCGCCCAGTCGAGACCAGGTGTCACCGGGGCCGTACAACAACGCCTTGCCGCCGGGGCGGGACGGGTGGTAGCGCCGCCATACGAACAGGCCGGGCAGATCGAGGCAGTGGTCGGCGTGTAGGTGTGACAGGAGCACGTGCACGGAGGCGGGATCGGCGTAGCGCTGCAGCGCGCCCAATACACCGCCGCCGAAGTCGATGACCATCGGCGGAGTGTCCGGTGCCCGGAGCAGATATCCCGACGCGGGCGAATCCGGCCCCACCACGCTGCCCGAGCAGCCGAGCACGGTTATTCGCACGGACACTACTGTGCCATGCCCGATGCGACCGTGACGAAAACATCGCCGCATTCATGTGATGAGAATCTCGTCATCCGCACATGGCGATCACGAGCGCGGCGAAGCCGGGCTAAGTGGGTCGCCAACAATCGCACATGGCGATCACGAGCGCGGCGAAGCCGGGCGAAGTGGGTCGCCATCAACCGCACATGGCGATCACGAGCGCGGCGAAGCCGGGCGAAGTGGGTCGCCATCAACTGCATTAGTCGATCCGCACGTGGTGAACGGGTTGCACACCGGTGACCGCGGGACCCAGGAACCGGGCCGCCAACTTGGTGAAGGCCTCGGGGTCGCCGGTGGCTTCGAAGACCCGGGTCGCGGGTGGCGCGTCATGCGGGCGCAGCAGGTCGCGCTCGGTGAGCACCCGCAGCACCTCCTTGGCGGTTTCCTCGGCGCTGGACACCAGCGTCACGTGCTCGCCCATCGCCAGCTGGATCAACCCGGACAGCAGCGGGTAATGCGTGCAGCCGAGCACCAGGGTGTCGACCTGGGCGCGCTGCAACGGCTCCAGATAGCCCTCCGCCAGCCCGAGCACCTGGCGGCCACTGGTGACACCGCGCTCGACGAAGTCGACGAAGCGCGGACAGGCCACCGCGGTGATCTCGGTGTCGCGGGCGGCGGCGAACGCGTCCTGGTAGGCGTGCGAGTTGATGGTCGCCCGTGTGCCGATGACACCGATGCGACCGTTGCGCGTCGTGGCGACCGCGCGGCGCACCGCCGGCAGGATCACCTCGACGACCGGCACGTCGTAGCGCTCGCGGGCGTCCCGCAGGCACGCCGCCGACGCCGTGTTGCAGGCGATCACCAACGCCTTGACGCCGCGGCCCACCAGGTCGTCGCCGATCGCCAGCGCGTGCGCGCGGACCTCGGGAATGGTGAGCGGACCGTACGGCCCGTGGCCGGTGTCGCCGACGTAGACGATGTCCTCGTCGGGCAATTGGTCGATGATGGCCCGCGCGACGGTCAGTCCCCCGACGCCGGAATCGAAGATCCCGACGGGCGCCAACGGCGAGCTCATGTCTGGGGGCGCGGCGTCATGGCGCCGGCTTTCCTCTTCGCGCGGGCCTTGCGTTCCGGTGCGGACAACCAATACGCGGCGATGACACCGGCGATGGCGCCGCAGAGGTGACCCTGCCACGACACGCCCCCACACCTGCCCAGCACCGGCATGGCGCCCAGCAGCACGCCGCCGTACGCGAACAGCACCACCAATCCGATCGCGATGTCGGCGAACCTGCGCACGAAGATCCCGAACACGAGCAAAAAGGCCAGCCAGCCGAAGATCAGGCCGGAGGCCCCGATGTGATCGGTCGGCCCGCAGGAGCTGCCCACGTTGCCGATCAGCCAGGTGCCGAAACCGCCGAGGATCCACACGATCGCCGTGGCCCAGACGAACCGGCTCAGCCCGGCCAGCGTCATCAGGAAGCCCAGCACCAGAAGCGGGATCGTGTTGGCCATCAGATGCTGCCAGTTGGCGTGCAGGACCGGGGCGAAGACGATCCCCCACAGCCCGTCGGCCTCGAGCGGCCTGATGCCGTTTTCGTCCAGGGAATGCCGAGTCAGCTGATCGATGAGCTCGATGAGGTAGAGCAGCGCGACGAAGGTCAGGATCGTGGCCCCGCCCACCATCCACGTGGGCCGCTTCGCCTGGCCCGCCGGTGTGCCGGGACGTCCCTTCGGGGTCGTCTTACCCATAGCTGCAGGTTACCGGCGCCGACGGCGCGAGTCCGTCATGGGGCGAACGCACCCGACAACACGCCCCGGTAGGTCGGTATCCCCGCCACCGAATCCGCCGCGAAAACGCCGGCCAGCACCGCCCGCGCCACGCAGTCGGCCGCCGCGGCACCCACCTCCGCGGCCAGCCGCATCTCCGGCGAAAACGAGGCGGGCGAGTCTGCCGTCGGCGGCACCTCGACCGCCCCGGTCGCCAGCGCGAAGACCGTGTCGCCGTCATACGGGGTGTGTGCCGGGCGGATGGCGCGGGCCAGTCCGTCCTGGGCGGCGACGGCGACGCGGCGACACGCGGCCGGGCTGAGCGCCGCGTCGGTCGCCACCACCCCGATGACGGTGTTGAGCGGGTTCTGCAGCGGGCTCGCCGCGGTGGGCAACTGCGCGAAGGCGTCGATCTGCTCCGCCGGCGGTGGCCGCAGCCCGAACTCCCTTACCAAGTCCGCCATCCACGGCAGGCCGGTAGCCCGGTCGGCGACGTCGCCGGCGGAGTTCACCACGACCACCGCGCCGACGGTCACCCCGCACGGCAGCGCCGTCGAGGCGGTCCCGACGCCGCCCTTGAGCACCCCGGCCCGCGCCCCGACGCCCGCGCCGACGCTCCCGACGGCCGGCGCCCCCGCAACGTCGGCGGCTTCGCAGGCCAGGTAGCCGAACTCCGGCGTCGGGCGACAGTCCCAGCCGCCGACCGGCAGATCGAATATCACCGCGCCGGGCACGATGGGCACCACACCGCCGCCCATCGCCACGCCGCGCTCGCGCTCCTCCAGCCAGCGCATGACGCCGTCGGCGGCCGCCAAACCGTAGGCACTGCCGCCGGCGAGCAAGACCGCGTCGACGTACCGGACGGTGTTGGCGGGATCGAGCAGGTCGGTCTCCCGCGTGCCGGGCGCACCGCCGCGGCAATCGACCGCGCCCACGGTCCCCGGCGGTGTCAGCACCACGGTGACGCCGGAGGCCCATCCGGCGCCCATGGTCGCGTCGGGGTCGAGTCGTTGGTGGTGCCCGACGCGGATGCCCCCGACGTCGGTGATGGCGTCCGTCCGGCCGCCATCGGGGCTCATCGGGGCCCCATGAGCACCAGAACGAGGTATTCCTGCAGGACGGTCAGCCACTGGTAGACGTCGAAGTGCACGGCCAGCGGGTGGTCGGCGGGCAGGCGCTCCGGTCCTTGCGGCCCGACCTCGAGCATGACCCCCAACGTCAGCCGGATGTCGTTGACCGCCGCGACCCAGGCGTTCGCGTCCTCCTCGCTCAGGTTGAACCGGCCGCCGCCATCGGGAACCGTATCCAACAACCGCTGCGCGGCAAGACGTTTGGCGTCGATGATCTCGGGCTCGTGCAGGCTGCGCAGCGCGGCGTTCAGGCTCTCCGCGGCGTCGGGGCCGGACGGATCAGCGTCGTCCGGATGGAAGAAATCGGGCAGCAGCCGGCGCAGGGTCGGATCCTTCGGCGGTTCGCTGTTTCCCGTCTTGATGCCGGTGATCTCCTCGAGTTCGTCTGCGGGAGTGGAGGACTCACGCTCGTCGAGCAACCCGACCATGGCCGTTGCCAGGTTCTTCAGCAGGGCGGCTTCGTGAGCCGCCAGCGCGGACCGAAAACTGGGACCGTCCGCGGTCTCGACGCGCTTCCATTTGCGCACAGGTAATCGCCGGGGCCCTCGCCGATTACCGGTCCTGCTGCAGCGTCGCCCACAACCCGGCGGCATGCAGCTTGGAGACGTCGACTTCCATGGATTCCCGGCTACCGGCCGACACCACCGCCCTGCCCTCGTTGTGTACCTGCAACATGAGCTTGGTGGCGTGCGGCTCGCTATAGCCGAACAACTTCTGGAACACATACGTCACGTAGGTCATCAGATTGACCGGGTCATCCCACACGATCGTGACCCACGGACTCGCCGTGACGTCTAACGGGGCGGACTCACGTTGTCCTGTAGTGCCCGGCTTAGCGGGCGCTGACATTACAACCATGGCCTACACGATACCGAGGGTGACGTGAGGTTTCCGAGCCCCCGACGGCAGCCGATACCGTTATGGAATGAATGACCCGGTCGTAACTGGGCTGCTAACCGACAAGTACGAGTTGACGATGCTGGCGGCGGCGCTGCGAGACGGCACCGCCGACCGCGCGACGACCTTCGAACTGTTCGCACGCCGGCTGCCCGACGGCCGCCGTTACGGCGTGGTGTGCGGCACGGGGCGGCTGCTCGAGGCGTTGCCCCAATTCGGCTTTGGCGACGAGGCGTGCCAGTTGCTGGGCCAATTCCTCGATCCGGATACGTTGCGCTACTTGCGGGATTTCCGTTTCGGGGGTGACATCGACGGCTACGCCGAAGGCGAGCTGTACTTCCCCGGTTCGCCCGTGTTGTCGGTGACCGGCACGTTCGCCGAGTGCGTCGTGCTGGAGACATTGGCGCTGTCGATCTTCAATCACGACACGGCGGTCGCGTCGGCGGCGGCGCGGATGGTCAGCGCGGCCAGGGACCGCCCGCTGATCGAGATGGGTTCACGGCGAACCCACGAGCACGCCGCGGTCGCCGCGGCGCGCGCCGCCTACATCGCCGGCTTCGCCGCGTCCTCCAACCTCGAGGCCCAGCGCCGATACGGCATCCCCGCGGAGGGCACCTCCGCGCACGCGTTCACGATGCTGCACGCGAGCGGCGAACCCGCCGAGGTGACCGAACTGGCCGCGTTCCGCGCTCAGGTCGACGCGCTGGGCGTCGGCACCACCCTGCTGGTGGACACCTATGACGTGACCGCCGGCGTGGCCAACGCCGTGGCCGCCGCCGGGGAGGCGCTCGGGGCGGTGCGCATCGACTCCGGCGAGCTGGGCGTGCTGACCCGCCAGGTCCGCGACCAGCTCGACCGGCTGGGCGCCACCGGGACCCGGATCGTGGTCTCCGGCGACCTCGACGAGTTCTCCATCGCCGCGTTGGGTGCCGAACCGGTCGACAGCTACGGCGTCGGCACGTCGCTCGTGACGGGTTCGGGCGCACCGACGGCGAACATGGTCTACAAGCTGGTCGAAGTGGACGGCATGCCGGTGCAGAAGCGCAGCAGCCACAAGGAATCCCGTGGCGGTCGCAAGGAGGCGCTGCGCCTGACCCGCTCGTCGGGCACCGTCACCGAAGAAGTGGTGTATCCCGCCGGCCGCCCGCCCTCGGTCACCGAACCGTATCGGGCGTTGACGGTCCCGCTGGTGCGCGGCGGCGACGTGGTGGCCAAACCGAATGTGGCCGCGGCGCGCGAGCTGGTAGCTTCCGGGCTGCGCAGTCTGCCGTGGGAGGGTTTGAATCTGTCGCAGGGCGAGCCCGCGATCCCGACGACGCAGATCCCCGCCGCCCGCCCGTAGCACCGAAGAGCAAAGAGGATAGCCACGTCCGAAGTGTCCGTGCCCGAGTTGCTGGCCCTCGCCGTGGCCGCGCTCGGCGGCAGTGAGCGCAGCGGCCAGCTCGAGATGGCCGACGCCGTCACGCGGGCGTTCGCCACCGGTGAGCATCTGGTCGTGCAGGCCGGCACCGGCACCGGAAAGTCGCTGGCCTACCTGGTGCCGGCGATCGTCCGTGCCATCGACGACGACTCGCCCGTCGTCGTGTCCACGGCGACCATCGCGCTGCAGCGCCAGCTCGTCGATCGCGATCTGCCCAGGCTCATCGATTCGCTCGCCGATGCGCTCCCCCGCCGCCCGCAATTCGCGCTGCTCAAGGGTCGCCGAAATTATCTGTGCCTGAACAAGATTCACAACGGCGGCGCCGAGGCCGAGGATGACACCGGCGACCGGCCGCAGGAGGAGCTCTTCGATCCCATGGCGGCCACCGCCCTGGGCCGCGACGTCCAACGCCTCACCGCCTGGGCGTCGACCACGGACTCCGGCGACCGCGACGACCTGAAACCCGGTGTGCCAGAACGATCCTGGTCCCAGGTCAGCGTTTCGGCGCGCGAATGCCTGGGCGTGGCACGCTGCCCGTTCGGCGCCGAGTGCTTCTCCGAGCGGGCGCGCGGCCGGGCCGGCGCCGCCGACATCGTGGTGACCAACCACGCGCTGCTTGCCATCGACGCCGTCGCCGAATCGGCCGTGCTGCCCGAGCACGAGTTGCTGGTGGTGGACGAGGCCCACGAGCTGGTCGACCGGGTGACCTCGGTGGCAACCGCCGAGCTGACGCCGGCCGCCCTGGGTGTCGCGGCGCGCCGAATCGCCCGGCTGGTGAATCCAGAACTCACACAACGCCTGGAGGCGGCGACGGCCAACTTCGCCGCGGCGATCCACGAGGCCACACCGGGCCGCATCGACCGCCTCGACGACGAGCTGGCCACCTACCTGACCACGCTGCGCGACGCGGCCGGCGCGGCACGCTCGGCGATCGATGGCACGAGCGACGCGAAAGCCGCCGCGGCCCGCGCCGAAGCGGTGGCGGCGCTGAGCGAGATCTCCGACACCGCCTCGCGCGTCCTCACGTCCTTCGCCCCGGCGATCCCCGATCGCACCGACGTGGTGTGGCTGGATCACGAGGACAACAGGGGCGCCACGCGCCCGGTGTTGCGGGTGGCCCCGCTGTCGGTCGCCGGCCTGCTGCGCGACCGGGTGTTCTCCCGTTCCACCACAGTGTTGACGTCGGCGACCCTGGCCATCGGCGGGTCGTTCGACGCCATGGCGGCGGCGTGGGGGCTGACCGCCGCGGACACCGGGGACGCGCGCTGGCGCGGCATCGACGTCGGCTCGCCGTTCCACCACGCCAAGGCGGGGATCCTTTACGTCGCCGCCCACCTGCCGCCACCGGGCCGCGACGGCACGGGTTCCGCCGAACAGCTGACCGAGATCGAGGAGCTGATCACCGCGGCGGGTGGGCGGACCCTGGGATTGTTCTCGTCGATGCGCGCCGCGCGGGCCGCCGCGGAGGCCATGCGCCAGCGGTTGTCGACGCCGGTGCTCTGTCAGGGCGACGACAGCACCTCGGCGCTGGTCGAGCAGTTCAGCGCCGACCCGCAGACGTCGCTGTTCGGCACCCTGTCGCTGTGGCAGGGCGTCGACGTGCCGGGTCCGTCGCTCTCGCTGGTGCTCATCGATCGCATCCCCTTTCCCCGGCCGGACGACCCGCTACTGGGGGCGCGGCAGCGCGCGGTGGCCGCGCGCGGCGGCAACGGCTTCATGGCCGTCGCCGCCAGCCACGCCGCGCTGCTGCTGGCCCAGGGCTCGGGACGGCTCTTGCGGCGCGTCACTGACCGCGGAGTGGTCGCAGTGCTGGACTCGCGGATGGTCACCGCCGGCTACGGCGGCTACCTGTGCGCCTCGCTGCCGCCGTTCTGGCAGACCACCGACCCGGCCCAGGTCCGCGCCGCGCTGGAGCGGCTGCGCACCACCTCGGAAAGCCAGCCCGCCTGAGCTCAGCGGGCCAGGGTGACCAGGCCGAGTTCGGCGCTGGAAGCGAGCATCGGGTGGTGGGGCAGCACGCGGACCGTGTACCCGACCGCCCCCGCCAGCGGTAGCGACAGCGTCGTCGAGAACACCTGGTTGCCGCCTTCGGCGGTCCCGGTGTACGACATCTCGACCGTGACCGGATCCAGCAGCGCGTCGCTGGCGTCCACCCTGCCCACCACCCCTTGAACGGTGACCTCGTCGGGCGCGAGGCCGTCCAGGGCCACGGTGGCGGTCAGCGTCAGCTTGGCGCCGAGCACCGGCGTGTCCGGCAGCCCGGTGCTGTCGACATCGGTGATGGTGATCTTCGGCCACGCCTCTTCGGCGCGCCGCCGGTAACCGGCCACCTCGCGCGCGGCGCCGAACTCACCGCCGTCCTCGCCGTCCTCGGCGGGCCCGACGGTCCTGCGCAGCGACTGCGCCGCGTGCGTGTAATACCGCTCGACGTAGTCGCGCACCATGCGCGAGGCCAGTACCTTGGGGCCGAGCGTCTGCAACGTGTGCCGCACCATCTCGATCCACCGTGGTGGCACCCCGTGCTCGTCGCGCTCGTAGAACTTGGGCGCGACGGCCTGCTCGAGCAGGTCGTAGAGCGCGCTGGCCTCCAGGTCGTCGCGGCGGGCCTCGTCGGCCACACCGTCGGCGGACGGTATCTCCCAACCGTTTTCGCCGTCGTAGCATTCGTCCCACCAGCCATCGCGGATGGACAGGTTCAGGCCGCCGTTGAGCGCGCTCTTCATCCCGGACGTGCCGCACGCCTCCAGCGGCCGCAGCGGGTTGTTCAGCCAGACGTCGCATCCCCAGTACAAGTGCCGGGCCATGGACATGTCGTAGTCGGGCAGGAACGCGATGCGGTGGCGCACCTCCGGGCGGTCGGCGAAGCGAACCACCTGTTGGATCAACGCCTTGCCGCCATCGTCGGCGGGGTGCGACTTACCGGCGACGATGAGCTGGATGGGCCGGTCCTCGTCGAGCAGCAGGCGTTCGAGCCGCTCCGGATCGCGCAGCATCAGCGTCAGCCGCTTGTAGGTCGGCACCCGTCGGGCGAACCCGATGGTGAGCACATCGGGGTCGAATGCCGTTGCAATCCAACCCAATTCGGCGTCCGATGCGCCACGTTCGAGCCAGGACTTGCGCAGCCGCCGCCGGACGTCCTCGACCAGCAACGACCGCAATTGCGAGCGGATCCACCAGAGGTGGCCCGCATCAACCTGATTCAGCCGCAGCCAGACGCCCGGATCACCGAACGAATCGGAACCGGCCAGCTCACGCCCCAACTGCAGCCATTGCGGCGCCGCCCAGGTGCGCGCGTGTACCCCGTTGGTGATGGACCCGATCGGCACCTCGTCCGAGTCGAACCCGGGCCACAGCTCGTTGAACATGGCGCGGCTGACCTCACCGTGCAGCAACGAGACGCCGTTGGCCCGTTGCGCCAGCCGCAAACCCATGTGCGCCATGTTGAATTTGGTCGGGTCGTCCTCGGCGCCGAGCGCGAGGATGCGGGCAGTCGGCACGCCCGGCAACAACGCGGGGGCGTTCTTGCCACCGGCTTTCTCGGTCTTCTTCCCGGGGTCCTCCTCGACATGCCCGTCGAAGTAGAGCCGCACCATGTCGATCGGGAACCGGTCGATGCCCGCGGGAACCGGGGTGTGGGTGGTGAACACCGTGCTGGACCGCACGACGGCCAGCGCGGTGTCGAAGTCGAGTCCGGCATCGGTCATCAACTCGCGGATGCGTTCGGCGCCCAGGAACCCGGCGTGCCCCTCGTTCATGTGGAACACCTCGGGCGCCGGCAGGCCTTCGATGGCGGTGAACGCGCGGATCGCCCGCACGCCCCCGATGCCGGCCAGCAGCTCCTGGCGCATCCGATGTTCCTGGTCGCCGCCGTAGAGCCGGTCGGTGATGCCGCGCAGGTCGTGCTCGTTCTCGGGGACGTCGGAGTCCAGAAGGAGCAGCGGAACCCGCCCCACCTGCGCGACCCAGATCCGCGCGTGCAGCTGGGCGGAGTCGGGAAGCGTCAGCTCGACCAGGACGGGATCCCCGGTGGAATCGGTGAGGAGCCGCAACGGCAACCCCTGCGGATCGAGCGACGGGTAGGTCTCGTTCTGCCAGCCGTCCGCGGTCAGCGACTGGCGGAAATACCCCGACCGGTAGTACAGGCCGACCGCCACCAGCGGCACCCCCAAGTCGGAGGCCGACTTCAGGTGGTCCCCGGCGAGGATGCCCAGACCGCCCGAGTAGTTCGGCAGCACCTCCGCGACGCCGAACTCCATCGAGAAATAGGCGATGGCCGTCGGCATCGCCACGCCGTCGGCTTGTCGCTGCTGGTACCACAGCGGCCGGGACAGGTAATCGTTCAGGTCGGCGGCCAGCTCGTCGAGCCGGCCGAGGAAGTTTTCGTCCAGCGCCAGCTCGTCGAGCCGTGCCGGATTCACCGCGCCCAGCAACGCCACTGGGTCAGACCCGCACCGCTCCCACAGGTCCGTGTCCACGGTCGCGAACAGCTCCTGGGTCGGCTTGTCCCACGACCATCGCAAGTTGGTCGACAACTGGTCCAGCGCGGCCAGCCGTTCGGGGAGGTGAGCACGGACGGTAAAGCGGCGGAGGGCTTTCACGCATCCTTACCTTACTGAGGATTTCGCGCCGCGCACGTGGGCGGTAGACGGCTTTTCCCGCCGGGGGTGTGACCGGACACTAGGGTGGGTATCGGTTAGTTATTGGGGCCGCAACGGCGCTTCCCCGCAGAGGAAGTTCCCCACGACAGGAAATTTCGCCAGACGAGAGGCATTCCGCGACGAAGCACACGCGGTTTGCCCGCACACAATCGGAACCAGCCGACGACGACGCGGTCCGAGTCCGAGGAAGCGGACCGAGATGAAGTCGGCTAGTCGGAACTCTGCCGGCGACTCCGCGGCCCGAGAGATCGGGCCGGGGAGGAACGGGCAAATCGGAACGGAGTGTTGTGCCTGGTCGTGTCGAGATCGATAACGTCCAACCCGTCGTCTCATGCGGCGCGTACCCCGCCAAGGCCGTGGTCGGTGAGATCGTCCCGGTCAGCGCGGCGGTGTGGCGGGAGGGCCACGAGGCCGTCGCCGCGACGCTGGTCGTGCGCTACCTGGGGCCGCGCTATCCGCAAGTAACCGAAACGCGCCGAATCAAAGCGGTTCAAGCCCCCGTCAAGGCCGCGCCCGAAGTCGACGGCATTGTGGACCAGCAACGAGTCAAGCCGCTGCTGCTGCCGATGACGTTGGGCCTCGAGCCGTACGTCTTCCACGGGCAATTCATGCCCGACCGGGTCGGCCTGTGGACCTTCCGCGTGGACGGCTGGGGCGACCCGATCCACTCCTGGCGGCATAGCCTGGTCGCGAAGCTCGAGGCCGGCCAGGGCGAGACGGAACTGTCCAACGACCTCCTGGTCGGGGCCGGGCTGTTCGAGCGCGCGGCCACGGGGGTACCGCGCACGAAGCGTGAGCCGCTGCTGGCGGCCGCGGCGGCATTGCGCGCTCCCGGTGACCCCGTCACCCGGACCGCGTTGGCCCTGGCGCCCGAAATCGACGAGATCCTGGCCGAGTACCCCTTGCGCGATCTCGTCACCCGCGGCGAGCAGTACGGAGTGTGGGTGGACCGGCCGATGGCCCGCTTCGGTTCCTGGTACGAGATGTTCCCCCGCTCGACCGGCGCTTGGGACGCCGACGGCAAGCCCGTACACGGCACGTTCGCCACGGCGGCCGCCCAGCTTCCGCGGATCGCGGCGATGGGGTTCGACGTCGTTTACCTGCCGCCGATCCACCCCATCGGCAAGGTACATCGCAAGGGGCGCAACAACTCTCCGACCGCCGCCCCTTCAGATGTGGGTTCGCCGTGGGCGATCGGCAGTGACGAGGGCGGCCACGACGCCATCCATCCGCAACTGGGCACCCTCGAGGACTTCGACGCCTTCGTCGCCGCGGCGCGCGAACTCGGCATGGAGGTGGCGTTGGACCTGGCGCTGCAGTGCGCGCCGGACCACCCCTGGGCGCGCGACCACCGCGAGTGGTTCACCGAATTGCCCGACGGCACGATCGCCTACGCGGAAAACCCGCCGAAGAAGTATCAGGACATTTATCCACTGAACTTCGACAACGACCCGGCGGGCCTCTACGACGAGGTGCTGCGTGTCGTGCGGCACTGGATGGACCACGGCGTCAAGTTCTTTCGGGTGGACAATCCGCACACGAAGCCGCCGAACTTCTGGGCGTGGCTGATCGCCCAGGCGAAGGGCATCGACCCCGACGTGCTCTTCCTCTCGGAGGCGTTCACGCCGCCGGCCCGCCAGTACGGTCTGGCCAAGCTCGGATTCACCCAGTCCTACAGCTACTTCACGTGGCGCACATCCAAGCAGGAGCTCACCGAGTTCGGCGAAGCGATCGCCGCCGCGGCGGACTTCCGGCGGCCGAACCTGTTCGTCAACACACCCGACATCCTGCATGCGAGCCTGCAGCACAACGGCCCCGGCATGTTCGCGATCCGCGCGGTG
>NZ_LZJA01000211.1:0-504 GCF_001666785.1 Mycobacterium sp. E3305
GCGTGGTTCTTCCTGTTCCTGCTGGCCGTTCTGCTGGTCCTGGGCATCTACGTCGTGCTGCAGTTCGCCCGCCGCCGCCGCGTCCTGCGGTTCGCCAACATGGAGGTGCTGGAGCGGGTCGCGCCGGCGCGCCCCAGCCGCTGGCGGCACGTGCCGACGATCCTGTTGGCCACGTCGCTGGTGCTGCTGACCACCGCGATGGCCGGGCCGACGTCCGACGTCCGGATCCCGCTCAACCGGGCGGTCGTGATGCTGGTGATCGATGTCTCGGAGTCCATGGCCTCCACCGACGTCCCCCCCGACCGGCTGACCGCCGCCAAGGTGGCCGGCAAGCAGTTCGCCGACGAGCTGACGCCGGGCATCAACCTGGGCCTGGTCGGCTTCGCCGGCACGCCATACCTGCTGGTGTCGCCCACCCCGCAGCACCAGGCGACGATCGACGCGCTCAAGAAGCTCGACTTCGCCGACAGCACGGCCACCGGCGAGGCCATCTTCACCGCCCTG
>NZ_LZJA01000212.1:0-3674 GCF_001666785.1 Mycobacterium sp. E3305
CGCGACGTGCAGTCGTGCCAGGGCAGGTCGTTCTTGGGCGCAGTGATGGGCGGCGGGCCGCTGGGCGGTGGCTTGGCGGTGGTCGCGCCTTGGGGCCGGGCCCCGGAGTTGGTCGCGAATCGCGGGTCGGCGGCCAGGCCCGGGACGCAGCCGGCGACCACTGCGGTCACCGCAAGCAAGACCGTGGCGAGCGTGATCTGCCGACTCATGTCGACCACAGTAGCTAGCGGCGATCGCAAGCGCGGCGAAGCCGGGCGCTGGTGGAACCCCCGCGAAGCTGGGGGACGGGTCGCCGCAAAGCTAGGCCTTGACGTAGCGGGTGTACAGGTAACCGGCGTCGTCGGTCAGAACGTGGGCGCAGCGCATCCGCGTGAGCAGCTGGCTGGGCCCCGTCGCGATGCGGCGGGCCAGCCCGCCGACGAGGTAGGGCGCGATGGTCAGGCAGAGCTCGTCGAGCATGTCGCGCTGGATCAGCGAATCGAGCAGCATCGGCCCGCCCTCCGTCAGGATGCGGCGCATCCCGCGGGCGGCGAGGGCCCCCAGCATCACGGCCTCGTCGACCTCGCCGGGGTCGTCGCCGGAGCAGTCGATCACCTCGCACAGGTCGGTGAGCATCCGGCGCGCCGGGGCCGCCGCCGCCGCGCAGGTGAGCACCAGTGGCGGCACCTCGGTCCGGGTGAACACCCCCATGTCGCGGTCCAGCCGGCCCGACTTGGTGACGATCGCCAGTTGCGGGATCTCGCTCTGCCCGCGGGCCTGGCGCTGCTGGCGCTGGGCGACGCTCAGCTGCGCCCCCGAATAGCCCTCGACCCGGACGGTGCCCGCGCCGACGACGATGACGTCGGCGAGCTCCCGCAGCAGGTTGAACACGAACCGGTCGCCGGGACCCCCCATCGTCCCGCTGCTGCCGCCGGAGGTGGCGCCGCCGTCCACACTCGCGATGAAGTTGGCCCGCACCCACGTCCCGTCGCGTTCCGGGTAGCCGTAGAGGCGGGGGAGTTCGGCGTCGCCGAGTTCGCGCACCGATCCGAGCAGCGACAGCGGCGTCTCGGGCAGGGCCATGGGGTTGATTGCAGCACGCCGCTAGAGTTCTGGGATGCACGGGTCCACTTCCGGGGGAGTGGCGCACCTGGTGGATCGGCATCCGAGTGTGTCGCCGGAGCGACTGATCGCTCAATTGCGGCCGCCCCCAACGTTCGCCGACGTGAGCTTCGCGACGTATCAGCCCGACGCGGCCGAGCCGACGCAGGCCGCCGCCGTCGTGGCGTGCCGGCAGTTCTGTCGTCAGGCGGTGGAGCGACGAGCGGGCCGGCGAAAGTTGTTGGGCCGGCGAGCGGTGCTGCCCGGGGTCGGCCTGTATCTGGACGGCGGGTTCGGCGTGGGCAAGACCCACCTGCTGGCGTCGGCGTACTACGCGTTGCCCGGTGACGGCCCGGAATCGTCAACTCCCAAGGCGTTCGCGACGTTTGGGGAGTTGACCCAGCTGGCCGGCGTGTTCGGATTCCGCGAATGCGTTGACCTGCTGGCCGGCTACACGGCGGTGTGCATCGACGAGTTCGAGCTCGACGACCCGGGCAACACCACGCTGATATCGAGGCTGCTCTCGTCGCTCGTGGAGCGGGGGGTGTCGGTGGCCGCGACCTCCAACACCCTGCCCGAGCAACTGGGCGAGGGCCGGTTCGCCGCCCAGGACTTCCTCCGCGAAATCAACACGCTGGCAAGCATTTTCACCACCGTGCGGATCGAGGGGCCCGACTACCGGCACCGCGGCCTGCCGCCGGCGCCGCAACCCCTCTCGGACGAAGAGGTGGCCGCGCGCGCCGCGCGGGTCGACGGGGCGACGCTCGACGATTTCGACGCGTTGTGCGCGCACCTGGCCACCATGCACCCGTCGCGGTATCTGACCCTCATCGAGGGGGTGACCACCGTGTGCCTGACCGGTGTGCATGGCATCGACGACCAGAACGTCGCCCTGCGACTGGTGGCGCTGACCGACCGGCTGTATGACGCCGGCATTCCGGTGGTCGCCTCGGGCGAGAAGGTGGACACCATCTTCAGCGCCGAGATGCTGGCGGGCGGCTACCGAAAGAAGTACCTGCGGGCCATGTCTCGGCTCCTGGCGCTGACGGTCAACGAAGCGGGCGGGTCATGACGAAGTCGTCCTCGCGTCCGGCGCCGACCTGGAAGGTCCGGGTGCCGCTGACCTGGAAGCCGCTCTTGGCGTAGAAGCGTTGCGCGCGTTCGTTGGCCTGGTTGACGCCGAGCCACACGCGCCCCACTTTCCACTCGCCGGCGGTGGTCAGCGCCAGGTCCATCAGTGCGGTCGCGACCCCGGTGCCGTGGTGCTCCGGCGTGACATACATCTTGGACAGCTCGGCGGTGTCGCCGTCGCGAATCAGCATGGCGTAACCGACGATTCGGTCGTGCTGTGTGGCGGTCAGGATCGCGCGCTGCGGATCGGCCAGGTATTCGGCGAAGCGGGCGGCCGTCAGGTTGGCGTCGACGAACGCGGCGACGTTCTCGGCTGCCATCGAGGCCGGACACGCCAGCGGGAAGGTACGCGCGGCGACGTCGGCAAGCTGTTGAACGTCAACGGAATCCGTCGTGACGACGCGTACGGCGCGGGTCAGAGATTCCACTGCGCGAGGTGGTAGCCCGTCTTCTTGTCCAGCAGGACCACGGTGGAGACGGGATCACGGTAGGCGTCCCAATACACTTCGCCCCGCACGATCGCCCCGTTCGGCGCGTTGGTGAGCACGTTGTCCAGCGCATCGGGGGCGTCGGAGGCGCGCGGCTTGTAGGCGTCGGCGAACTGGGTCACGCCGTCGAAGCTGAAGGTGGTCGCCATGACGAACGGGTTGGGCACCCGGACCGCGCGAACGACGACGTCGGCCCGCTCGACCGAGCTGCCCGGGAAACCCCGAAAGGTGCCCTCGCGCGTGTAGCCGAAGCCCGGCGGCGGGTCGCAGGGCGCCACGCCGGTGACGGTCACGTCCGCGACGTAGGTGCCGGTGTCCACCCGCAGCGTGTCGCCGATGTGGCCGATGGGGGCGTCACCGGCCCAGGCGCGGGGGGCGGGGAGCGCGGCGATCGCGGTGACGCTCGCCGCGGCGACGACGAACGCGGACAGGACGACCAGCCAGCGGTGCGTCTTCGCCATGTCTTCGCCTCCTAGGCAACCCGGGAAGGGAACCTTCGAATGATCGCACATGCGGTGATGCGTCGGGGAGGGGTCGACCACCCCGGATCAGCCCTCGGCGCGGGCGCCCGTGCCGCCGCCGAGCGACTCCAGAGCCTTGATCAGATCCGCCTCGACACGGCCCTTGTCGACGCCGCACCGGCGCAGCGGTCCTTCGTCGGAGGAGGCGTCCTCCAGCTCGAGCAGCGCCAACAGCAGATGCTCGGTCCCAATGTAGTTGTGCCCCAGCCGAAGTGCCTCCCGGAAGGTCAGCTCCAGGGCTTTGCGCGCGGGGCCGCTGAACGGGATGAGGTCGGGGGTTGCGCCCCCGGCCGGGGGCAGCTCGACGGCCGCGCGCAGCGACTCGGTGTCGACCTGCTGCAGGCGCAGCAACACCGTGGCCAGCGCGGCCGGATCGCTGAGCACGCCGAGCAACAGGTGGCCGGGCGTGATCTCGTCGTTGGCGGCCTCGTGCGCGGCGTTCTGGGCCGCCACC
>NZ_LZJA01000213.1:0-1175 GCF_001666785.1 Mycobacterium sp. E3305
GCCCGCGATCGGAGGCCGCGCCGATCCACACGGGAATGGGGCGTTGGACGGGCAACGGGGCCAGCCCCGCCGCGGTCACGCTGTGGTACTTGCCGTCGAAGGTGACCGACCGCTCGGTCCACAGCCGGCGCAACAGCTCGACCTGCTCCTCGGAGCGCTTGCCGCGATTGGTGAAGTTCTCGCCCAGCGCCTCGTATTCGACCGCGTTCCAGCCCAATCCGACACCGAGCCGGAAGCGGCCGCCGGTCAGCAGATCGACCTCGGCCGCCTGCTTGGCCACCAACGCCGTCTGCCGCTGCGGCAGGATGATGACGCCGCTGACCAGCTCGAGCGAGGTGATCGCGGCCAGAAAACCGAACAAGACGAACGGCTCGTGAAACGTCGAGTCGATGTCGTATGGGCCGGCCCAGCCGCGGTGCACCAGGGGGTCGGCGCCCACGACGTGGTCGTACGCCAGGATATGGCTGAATCCGAGTTCCTGTACGCCCTCGCCGTATGCACGCACGACCGCGGGGTCGCCGCCAAGCTCGGTTTGCGGGAACACCACTCCGATGCGCACTCGCGGTGCAACCGAGCCGCCGGGGGATTGCTTCCCGCGCAATGGAAAAAGTTTGAGGGACGGTGCCGTCTTCGCGCCTCTCGGCAAGTGGTCGCTCGAAGCGACGGTTCTCAAGGTGGTACCCGGGGGAATGTACGACACCGCCGGGCATCACAACCACGACCGCCGCCCGAATATTTCACCGACGCCCGATGATGGACGCGTGACGACAAAAAAGATTGGACATGCGCTGCGGATCGGCCGCTTCGAGCGGACTTTCGAAGCCGAGCTGACCGCGCGGTACGAGATCCCCAAGCTTCCCGACGGTCCGGGGCGCGCCGACTTCTTCGCCGAACATGCGGCTGACGTTCGCATCGTGATCACATCGGGCACGGCCGGTGTCGACGGCGACACCATCGCCGCGCTGCCCAACCTCGAGGTGATCGTCAACAACGGCGCCGGCGTGGACCTGATCGATCTGCCCGCGGCGCGGCGCCGCGGCATCGGCGTCAGCAACACGCCCGACGTCCTTTCGGACACGGTGGCCGACACCGCGCTGGGCCTGATCCTGATGACCCTGCGCCGTTTCGGCGCCGCCGACCGCTACGTGCGGGCGGGCCGCTGGCTGCGCGACGGC
>NZ_LZJA01000214.1:0-647 GCF_001666785.1 Mycobacterium sp. E3305
CTGGCGTCGTCAACCATCATCGGCGCGGTGGCCGCCGCCTGGCGCCGGCTGGGTCTGACGGTCCCGCTCGTCGTCGATCCGGTGTGCGCGTCCATGCACGGCGACGCGTTGCTGGCTGCGTCGGCGCTGGATTCGCTTCGCGACCAATTGTTTCCGCTGGCCACGCTGGTGACGCCGAACCTCGACGAGGTGCGGCTGCTGGTGGGCGTCGACGTCGTGGATGTGGGGTCTCAGCGCGAGGCGGCCAAGGCCCTGCACGCGCTGGGGCCGCGGTGGGCACTGGTCAAGGGCGGCCACCTGCGGTCGTCGGATCGCAGCTGTGACCTGCTCTACGACGGTGCGTCCTGGTATGAGTTCGACGACGAGCGGGACCGTCAGACCCAGCCGGCGCCAGGCGGCGGCCACCGCGCCGATGATGGTTGACGACGCCAGCATCCCGGTCTTGGCGGCCTGCACGCCGATGTCGGTCACCACCGCCTCGATCTGGGCGGCCACGACATCGTCGGGCACCTCGTGAAAGCCCTTGACGCCCAACGTGTTCTGCACGGTGACCGCGGAGACCGCGACGCAGGCGTGCACGCCGAGTAGCGCCATGGTGCGCATGTCGGCCTGGATGCCGGCGCCGCCCCCCGAGTCGGACCCGGCGA
>NZ_LZJA01000215.1:0-630 GCF_001666785.1 Mycobacterium sp. E3305
AACGTCCGTTACTTCGCCGCGCTGTACGGTTTCGAGCACCAGGCCGCCGACGACGCGATCGAGCGGGTCGGGCTGGCCGACCACCGAACCGCGTTCTGCGGCAACCTTTCCGGCGGCCAGCGCACCCGGGTGTCGCTGGCCTGCGCGCTGGTCTGCCGGCCCGACCTGCTCGTGCTCGACGAGCCCACGGTCGGCCTGGCGCATGGTGCTGCGCTTGATGATGGACAGAAACGCGTCCTCCAGTGACGTGCATCCGGTGTCCTCTCGTAGTTGGGCCGGGGTGGTGTGGGCAAGCAGGTGACCGTCGCGCATCAGCAGCAGGTCGCCGCAGTGGTCGGCTTCGTCCATGACGTGGCTGGAGACCAGCAGCGTGGTTCCGCCGCGGGCGAGCTCGGCGAACTGCTCCCAGAGATCCGCGCGCAGCACCGGGTCCAGGCCGACCGTGGGCTCGTCGAGCACGAGCAGGTCGGGCCGGCAGACCAGCGCGCAGGCCAGCGACACCCGGGTGCGCTGGCCGCCGGAAAGGTTGCCGCAGAACGCGGTTCGGTGGTCGGCCAGCCCGACCCGCTCGATCGCGTCGTCGGCGGCCTGGTGCTCGAAACCGTACAGCGCGGCGAAGTAACGGACGTT
>NZ_LZJA01000216.1:0-560 GCF_001666785.1 Mycobacterium sp. E3305
GGTTGTTCCTGGACCCCACCCAGACGTACAGCTGCGCCTACTTCGAGCGCGACGACATGACCCTGGAAGAGGCGCAGCTTGCCAAGATCGACCTGGCGCTGGGCAAGTTGAATCTCGAGCCGGGGATGACGCTACTCGACATCGGTTGCGGCTGGGGAGGAGCGCTGCACCGGGCGATCGAGAAATATGACGTCAACGTGATCGGGATCACGCTGAGTCGCAACCAGTTTGCCTACAGTAAGGCCAAAATGGCCGCCATCCCCACCGACCGCTCCGTCGAAGTCCGGTTGCAGGGCTGGGAGGAATTCGACGACAAGGTCGACCGAATCGTCAGCATCGGCGCCTTCGAGGCGTTCAAGGCCGACCGGTGGCCGGCCTTTTTTGAACGTGCCCACCACATCCTGCCCGACGACGGTCGGATGCTGTTGCACACCATTTTGACCTATCAATGGCAGCAGATGCCCGCACTCGGCGTCAAGCTGACGATGAGCGATGTGAGATTCGCGCGATTCATCGGCACCGAGATTTTTCCGGGCGGCCAGCTGCCGACGCAGGAAGAT
>NZ_LZJA01000217.1:0-2793 GCF_001666785.1 Mycobacterium sp. E3305
CTGCTCGACCATCGCACACGGAACCGTTTGATGGCCGACGATGCCGAGCTGATGCGGCACATGATCTCCGATGGTGACACCGCGGTCCGGCGATCCACGCAGTTTCTCGAACCTTACGTGCGGGCCGCGCGCGAGCGCGGCGAGGTGGGCACCGGCGTCGACGTGAGTGCGGCCAGCGAATGGCTGGCCCGCATCATCTGGTCGTTCTCGACCGTCAACGAGGCCCAGACGTTCGACATGTCCAAGCCGGACACTGTCCGGCGCTACGTGGAAACGTTCGCCATCAACGGGCTTCGCTGAAGGACTGAGCGGCGTCGCTCAACTAAACAATAGATGTACTATTGTTCTCCGATGTCGAATGGCTTTCGACACTGGATTCTCGATCGGTGGTCAGCGCATGGGCGAACGGACATTGGCCGGCAAGCGGGTCGTGGTGGTGGGCGCATCGGCCGGGATCGGGCGGGCGTTCGCCGTCCGTGCCGGCAAGGAGGGCGCCGACCTGCTCATCGCGGCGCGCCGACGAGACCGTCTCGACGAGGTCGCCGCCGATGCCGGCTGCGGCGCGGCCATCAGCGCGGATGTGCGTAACGCTGACGATTGCGCGCGGCTCGCCGATATGGCCCGAGCGAGCCTTGGTGAAATCGACCTGCTGTTCATCTCGGTGGGGTACGCGCCCTTGAGAATGTTCGCCGACACTTCCGTCGACGATTGGACGGACGTGATGCAGACCAATGTCGTCGGCGTGCATCAAGTCATCAAGTGCTGCCTGCCGGTGCTCGCGCCCGCCGCGATCGTCAGCGCCCTGTCCTCCGAAACTGTCGGCCAGCCACGGACCGCGTTGGGCGCCTATTCCTCCAGCAAGGCCGCGCTATCAGAAAGCCTGAATGCCTGGCGCACTGAGCATCCCGGCTTTCGCTACTGCTGTGTCACCGTGGGTGGCACCGTTCCGACGGAGTTCACCGCGGCGTTCGACCCCGGGCTGCTCGGCGTGGTCGTGCAAGATTGGGTGGCGCGCGGCCTCTTGCAAGAGACATTGATGTCGCCCGCCGACGTCGCCGACATGCTGGCGGGAACGTTCGCCAGCGCTTTGAACTTTCCCGCCGTCGGCCTCGAGCAGCTCGTAATTCGTCCACCGTCGTCGCCGCGTCGCGCCGTGACGGTATGAGGCCGGCGACGAGAGGGTAGTGATGCCAACGCAAGTCGAGTCGGCGTGGCCCGATTACCCCGATTACCGGATCGAGGCGACCCCGTGTCCATACCGGGGTCAGGTGTGGTTTGGTGACGTGCTCGTTGCCCAGAGCGACCGGTGCCTCGTGGTGACCGAGACCGACCACGAGGACCGCTTGTACTTTCCCGAATCCGACGTGCGGTGGGAGTTGTTCCGCCCGTCGGATCACAGCACCGTCTGCCCTTTCAAGGGCCGGGCGAGTTACTGGAGCCTTGACGGGGCGGATTCCGGCGTCGAGAACGTCGTGTGGGCCTACCGCACCCCGTTGCCAGAGGTCGCAGCGATTGCGGGACACGTCTGTTTCTACGACGACGCGCTGCGGGTGGTCGTCGTCGAAGAGTGGCCGGACGGCTCAAAGATCCCTGCGACGTTCCCGCTATGGGGAGACGCCGACGAGCTGTGCAGAATCATCGACGTGCAGCAGGTATCCGAAAGCGGGTTCGTCGGGCCAGCGCACGGGCCGACGCGTCGCAATGTCGTCGAGGGTGGCCAGCTGCTCGGCGAGGCGATCGTCGCGGCGTCGAAAGCGCTTCCCGGGCAACGAATCACGTCGGCATCGATGATCTTCGCCAAAGCGGCTTCATTCGACGCGCCCGTGGACCTGTCCGTCGATGTGCTTCGCAGGGGCAGATCGTTTTCATCGGCCGAAATACGCATCAGCCAGGGCGGGGTGCTGCGTAGTGCGGGCTTGGTGCTTGCGGACTCCGGAGCCGGCGACGTCATGCGGCACGTCGAGGCCATGCCGGCCGTTCCGGGGCCCGACGAGGCGGTGTCGTTTCCTGGCTTCGGGATGACCGGCCGCGAGATCCGGGTGGTCGATGGGGCTTACGATCCGGATCCCGATCGGGTGGGCCCGCCGATCATCAACGTGTGGGTGCGATTCCGCGATGCGCCGCCGACCCCTTACCTGCAGACGGCGTTGCTGGCCCAGTCGACGACGCATTGGACTATCGCCGCGGGTATGTTGCCGCATCCGGGTTTGGGCGAAGCCCGCGCGCATGCCACCTTGTCGACCGGAATCATGAAAGCCACCATCGCGTTTCACGACGACGTGGATGTTACCGACTGGCTGCTGTACACCAACCACGCCTTCTGGTCGGGACGGGGGCTTGTGCAGGGCGACGGCCGGGTGTTTGCCCGAGATGGACGGCTCGCCGCGTCGTACACGATCCAGGCGATGGTGCGTGAGTTCGCGACCGAGCCCGCGGCGATGGGCCGCGACAGCCGCACGGCTATGTGATGGGCAGGTGAAATTCGCGACCGCGTCAGCGCAGGCCGTTGATCGCGAATTTCTCGACGTAGCGGCGGACCGTGGCCGGCTTGGTCATATCGAAGGTCAGACCTTGATTGACAGTCGAAAAGGAATAGATGATTCTCGCCAGCCATTCGCTACCGGCGGTCACGTCGACTCCGGCGCCGACCTCGCCGCGTTTCTGGGCATCGCGCACGTAGGGTTCGAGGAACTTTGTGGTGCGGCGGACGGCGGCATCGCCGTCGGCGACCATGTGGCGCATCAGCTCGGCGTCATCGGCCATCAGCCGGTTGCGAGTCCGATGGTCGAGCAG
>NZ_LZJA01000218.1:0-14550 GCF_001666785.1 Mycobacterium sp. E3305
CAGCCGGTTCTCACCCCGCGATGTCTGCGGGATCTGCGGCCAGCGCGACCGCCGTGGCGACCGCGTGCCCGACGCGCAGGTCCAGCGGGCTGGGGACGATCCGGTCGAAAGCCAGGTCATCGCTGACGACCGAGAAGATCGCCTCGGCCGCGGCCACCATCATCTTTTCGGTGATCCTGCGCGCGCCGGCATCCAGCGCCCCCCGGAATACACCGGGGAAGGCCAGCACGTTGTTGATCTGGTTGGGGAAGTCGCTGCGCCCCGTGGCCACCACGGCGGCGTACCTGGCCGCGATCTGCGGGTGGATCTCCGGATCGGGGTTGGACAGCGCGAAGACGATAGCGCTCGGCGCCATCGTGGCGATCATCTCCTCGGGCACCACGCCCCCGGACACGCCGAGAAACACGTCGGCGCCGCGCAGGGCTTCCGCCATGCTGCCGGTGAGACCGTCCGGGTTCGTCCGCTGCGCCAGCAAGCTCTTGACGCTGTTCATGTCGTCGCGCCCGGTGTGCAGAATCCCGCGCGAGTCGAGCACGGTGATATCCGAAACACCCATCGCCAGAAGCAGATTCGTGCACGCGATGCCCGCTGCCCCGGCGCCGGAGACCACCACCCGCAACGACGTCATATCCCGACCGAGCAGCTTGGTGGCGCCCATGAGCGCCGCCAATGCGACGATCGCCGTGCCGTGCTGGTCGTCGTGCATCACCGGACAGTCCAGCGCCTCGATCACTCGCCGTTCGATCTCGAAGCAGCGTGGCGCCGAGATGTCCTCCAAGTTGACGGCGCCGAACGTGGGGCGCAGTCGCACCAGGGTTTCCACGATCTCGTCGGGATCCTTGGTGTCCAGCACGATGGGGATCGCGTTCAGCCCGCCGTAGGCCTGGAACAGGGCGCACTTGCCCTCCATCACCGGCAGCGACGCCGCGGGTCCGATGTCGCCGAGGCCCAGCACCGCGCTGCCGTCGCTGACGACGGCGACGAGCCGGCTCGCCCACGTGTACCGGGCGGCCTGGCTGGGATCGGCGGCTATCGCGCGACTGACCTGCGCCACGCCCGGGGTATAGGCGATGGACAACGCGCGCTGGGTGTCCAGCGGCGCCGTCGGGCCTACGGACAGCTTGCCGCCTACGTGTGCCTGGAAGATCTCCGCGTCGGTGATCGCGCCGTGCTCGGCGCGCGTCTGTATCGATTCAATCAACTCGGACACGCGCCCCAGGGTACTGACTACCGATTAGTAGACCTAATCCTTTCGGGACGGATTTCGGCGGTGGGATCAGATCAAACCGAGCTCGGTCACCGCGTTGCGCTCGTCGACCAGCTCGGCGGTCGACTTGTCGATGCGACCGCGGGAGAAGTCGTCGATGTCGAGCCCCTGCACGATCGACCAGTCGCCGTCCTTGGTGGTCACCGGGAACGACGAGACGATGCCTTCGGGCACGCCGTAGGAGCCGTCGGAGAAGACCGCCATCGACACCCAGTCACCCTCGGGACTGCCCAGCAGCCACGAGCGGGCGGCGTCGATGGTCGCCGACGCGGCCGAGGCGGCCGAGGAGGCGCCGCGCGCGTCGATGATCGCGGCACCGCGCTTGGCGACCGTCGGGATGAAGTCGTTCTCGATCCAGTTCTGGTCGTTGACCACCTCGGCGGCGTTCTTGCTACCGACCTCGGCGTGGAAGATGTCGGGGTACTGGGTGGCGGAGTGGTTGCCCCAGATCGTCATCTTCTTGATGTCGGTGACCTTGGCGCCGGTCTTCTTGGCCAGCTGCGAGATGGCCCGGTTGTGGTCCAGGCGGGTCAGGGCGGAGAACCGCTCCTTGGGGATGTCGGGGGCGTTGCTCAGCGCGATCAGCGCGTTGGTGTTGGCCGGGTTACCGGTCACGCCGATCCGAACGTCGTCGGCGGCGACGGAGTTCAGCGCCTTGCCCTGCGCGGTGAAGATCGCGCCGTTGGCCTCCAGCAGGTCGCTGCGCTCCATGCCCGGGCCCCGCGGCCGCGCGCCGACCAGCAGCGCCAGGTTCACACCGTCGAAGATCTTGTTCGCGTCCGCACCGATTTCGACCCCGGCCAGCAGCGGGAACGCGCAGTCGTCGAGCTCCATCACGACGCCCTCGAGCGCCTTGAGCGCCGGCTCGATCTCGAGCAGACGCAGCTCGATCGGGCGGTCGGGGCCCAGCAGCGAACCGCTCGCCAGGCGGAACAACAGGCTGTAGCCGATCTGGCCGGCGGCGCCGGTGACGGCAACCTTGAGTGGACTTGCGCTCACGTCGAAATGCTCCTTGTGGAGGTAGTCATGCTGTTCGGGTCTCGGCACGAAACTAGCGCACCGTTGCGGGCTGCCAATCTCCGGTCCAATACCCGACCGTTTTCCGCGCAAACGGATCGTCGCCCTTCGGCAAGCCGGGACGCGTACCATGGAGCACCGCCTGGTCAGACCTGCGCTGCGATCGGAGGTGGATGTGTTCCAGGGTTTTGACGCATTGCCCGAGGCGCTTCGACCGCTCGCGCAGGAACCGCGCCCCCCGCAACCCGAGCCGCAGCCGCGCTCCCCGAACGAGACGTTGGTCGACTGCGCCGTGTACGCCGACGGCCACCGGCTGCCCGGGAAATTCAGCTATGACGCCGCGCGCGACAAAGTGCGCCAGATCGAAATGCTCGGGCACGACGCGTTCGTCTGGGTCGGCCTGCGCGAGCCGGACCTCGCCGAGATGCAGGAAGTCGCGGACCTTTTCGGGATGCACCCGCTGGCCGTCGAGGACGCCGTCTGTGCGCACCAGCGGCCCAAGCTGGAGCGCTACGACGACACGGTGTTCTTCGTCCTCAAGACGGTCACCTACGTCCCGCACGAGTCGGTGGTGGCCGCCCGGCAGATCGTCGAGACCGGCGAGATCATGGTTTTCGTCGGCAAGGACTTCGTGATCACCGTGCGCCACGGGGAGCACGGCGGCCTCTCCGAGGTGCGCAAGCGGATGGACGCCGATCCCGAGCAGCTGCGGCTGGGCCCGTTCGCGGTAATGCACGCCATCGCCGACGACGTGGTGGACCACTACCTCCAGGTGAGCAGCCTGATCGAATCCGACATCGACAGCATCGAGGAGGTGGCGTTCGCGCCGGGCAGCAAGATCGACGTCGAACCGATCTATCTGCTCAAGCGCGAGGTCGTCGAACTGCGCCGCTGCGTCAGCCCGCTGTCCGTGGCATTCCACCGCATTCAGGTGGAGAACAAGGACCTCATTTCCAAAGAGGTGCGGCGTTACCTGCGAGACGTCTCCGACCATCAATCGCAGGCCGCAGACCAGATCTCGAGCTACGACGACATGCTCAACTCGCTGATCCAGGCGGCGCTGGCCCGGGTCGGGATGCAGCAGAACAACGACATGCGCAAGATGGCGGCCTGGGCCGGCATCTTGGCGGTGCCCACCATGGTCGCCGCCATCTACGGGATGAACTTCCACTTCATGCCCGAGTTGAACTGGACGTGGGGTTACCCGGGGATCATGGCCGCGATGACACTGGCCTGTCTGGCGCTGTACTTCCAGTTCCGGCGCAACAACTGGCTCTAGCCGCGTTTGCTCTGCGCTTTAAGGTGCGTTCCGGGGCGGCGAGTTCGTGACCGTTCAACGCGGTTGTGCGGCAGGGCGATTCGGGTTCAGCACGTCGACGCCGTCGTTCTGCCAGGCCTGTCGCATGGCGTCGGCGCCCTTGAGCCGCACCCAGGCCGCCTCGGTCGCCGTGATGGGCGTCGCCGAGAGGAATTGCACCGGATCGCGCGGCGGTTCCGGCGGCAGATCTTCGATGTCGCTGGGGCCCAACAACACCGCGGTGAACGGTACCCGTCCGGCGGCCCGCGCCCACAGCGGCGTGCCGAGGTCGACCAACGCGTCGGCCGTGAGCACCAGACCCTCGACGGCCGGCGTTGCGGCCAGCACCGCCAGGCTGCGGGCGATTCCGGTGACGGGTCCCGGATCACGCAGGCGCAGGACGACCTCGGCGCGGGGGCCCCGCGTCTGGTCGTCGACGAGCTGCGTGGGGTCGGTCATCGGGTAGCGCGAACAGCCCAGCGACACGTACTGCACCAACCCGTCGCCGCCGCGGAAACGCAACACCTCGATGGGTTCGGCGCCCAGGAAAGTCACGCTCGCCGAATCGGGTTCGCTGTCGGCGAAGTGGCGACGCAGGTGCGTTCGCACCTGGTCCAGAATCGGGGTCACTGCTCCTCAGAAGGCGCAACGGTGAGGTTCGCCCCCGAGCCTGCGTCGAAGACGGCCAACTTCGTGGTGTCGAACGCCAACTCGATCGACCGCCCGATCGCCGCCTTGGATTCCGCGGGAACTCTTGCCACGAACTGGTTTTCGTGCGCCTCGCCCTGGGCGGCCAGCTCGTCCAACTGCGCGGAGTGCGCCGTCCACCCCGCCGTGGAGAAGTACACGAACTTGTCGGCGCCCAACGACTCGACCAAGTCGACCTTCACCTCGAAGGTGAGCGCCCTGATCCGCTGGTATCCGTCGATCAACGCCGCGTCGTGCAGATGCTCGGGCCGCACCCCGACGATGACGTTCTCCGGCGCCGGGTGCCGCGAGATCAGCTGTTGGACTTCGGGGGCCAGCATCACTTCCCCGAACGGCAGTTTCAGCCCGATGCCGGTCAAGGTGGCCGGGAAGAAGTTCATCGCCGGTGAACCGATGAACCCCGCGACGAACAGGTTGGCCGGGTGTTCGTATAGCTCGTCCGGGGTGCCGATCTGCTGCGCGACGCCGCCGTGCATCACCACCACCCGGTCGCCCAGCGTCATCGCCTCGGTCTGATCATGGGTGACATACACCGTGGTGGTGCCCAGCCGTTTCTGCAGGCGGGCTATCTCGCCGCGCATCTGGACGCGCAGCTTGGCGTCCAGGTTCGACAGCGGCTCGTCCATCAAGAAGGCCTTGGGGTGGCGCACGATCGCCCGGCCCATCGCGACTCGCTGTCGCTGCCCGCCCGACAGTTGGGCCGGCTTACGGTCCAGCAGTTCGGTCAGGTCAAGGGTTTTGGCGGTCTCCGCCACCTTCTGGGCGATCTCCGCCTTCTTCATCTTGGCCAGCGTCAGGGGGAACGCGATGTTCTGCCGCACGGTCATGTGCGGGTACAGCGCGTACGACTGGAAGACCATCGCGATGTCGCGGTCCCTGGGCGCCTTCTCGTTGACGCGCTCGCCGCCGATGCGCAGCTCCCCGGAGGAGATGTCCTCGAGGCCGGCAATCATGTTCAGCGTCGTCGTCTTGCCGCAGCCCGAAGGTCCCACCAGGATGAGGAATTCGCCGTCGGCGATGGTGATGCTGAGGTCTTGCACCGCCACGGCGCCGTCGGGGTAGCTCTTGCTGACATGGTCCAGCACAATCTCGGCCATCGCGCTATCCCTTCACCGCGCCAGAGGTCAACCCGGCGATGATTCGTCGTTGGAAGATTAAAACAAACAGGATGATCGGGACCGTGATCACGACCGCACCGGCCGCGATCGATCCGGTCGGCTCCTCGAATTGCGAACTGCCACCGAAGTTCGCGATCGCCACCGGCGCCGTGATCGCCGCCTTGGTGGCGGTCAGCGACAGCGCCAGCAGGAGGTCGTTCCAGGCGAAGATGAACACCAGGATGGCGGCGGTCACCACCCCGGGTGCGGCCAGCGGGACGATCACCTTGCGGAATGCCTGGGCCGGTGTGGCGCCGTCCATTTTGGCCGCCTTTTCCAGGTCCCACGGAATCTCCCGGAAGAACGCCGACAACGTGTAGATGGCAAGCGGCAGAGCGAATGTGATGTAAGGCAGGATCAGGCCCGGCCAGGTGTCGAACAACCCGACGAAGCGTTCGATGTTGAACAGCGGGGTGACCAGCGAGATGGCGGGGAACATCGTAACCAGCAGGGTCGCCCCGATCAGCACGCGCTTGCCGGGGAAGCTGAGCCGCGCGATCGCGTAGGCGGCCATCGCGCCGAGCACCACCGCGATCGCGGTGGTGGTCAAACCGATTCCGATCGAGTTCACCAACGCCGCACCGAACAAGTCGCCGCGGAAGATGCCGCGGTAGTTCTCGAACGACACCGACGACGGAAACAGCTTGCCGTCCTTGACCGTTGACGTGGGCTTGAGCGAGAGGCTGACGATCCACAACACCGGTACAAGTGCGTACACCACGACCACGGCGTCTACCACGGCCCAGACCGCCGCCCGCCGGGCGCCTCCCCGCGCCCATGCCTGGTCAGCGGCCATCGAGGTCACCACCGGGCGCGGCCGCGCCGAACACCTTGATGTAAACCAGCGCGATGATGCCCACACAGACGAAGATCAGCACGCTGATCGCCGAACCCAGTCCGACATTGAATCCCTTGAACAGGTTGTCGTAGCCCAGGATTGACACCGAATCGGTGTTGTTGGCGCCGTCGGTGAGCACGTAGATGTTGTCGAAGATGCGGAAAGCGTCCAGCGTACGGAACAGCAACGCGACAATGACCGCCGGCTTGATGATGGGCAAGGTGACGCGCATCAGCCGCCGCCACGGCCCGGCGCCGTCGACTTGGGCCGCCTTGAGCAGGTCCTCGGGCACCATCGCCAGGCCGGCCAACAGCAGCAGCGACATGAACGGCGTCGTCTTCCAGACCTCGGCGAGGACGACGATGCCCAGCGACGGAATCTGCTGGGTCAACGGCGCGCTGCCGTGCGGCAACAGGTTTGCCAGGTAACCGGTGCCCGGCGTCCACGCGTAGTACCAGCTGTAGGACGCGACAACGGTGACGATGCCGTACGGGATGAGCACCGCGGTACGCACCAGGCCCTTGCCGACCAGGGTGCGATGCATCACCAACGCCAGCGCCAGCCCCAACACGAACTCGAGCGACACGGAAACCGCTGTGATGCCCAGGGTTACCGCAAGCGCGGTCCACCAATACCGGTCGGTCAGGATGGTTTGGTAGTTGCTCAAACCGACGAACGCGGTGTCGTTGGGGGTGGCGAGGTTGTTGCGCTGCAGGCTCAGCCATACCGCGTACCCGATCGGGTAGGCGGTCACCGCCAGCATCAGCATGGCCGCGGGCGCGACGAGCGCGAAGGCAAGTCGCCGCTCCGACAGCCGGTTTCGGCTCCGGGTCCGCGGGGCGACGGCGGCCTCATGCGGCTGCACGGCGGTGGCGGTCACGGTAACAGCCCCTTGCCGTCGATGGCCTTCTGCGCCTGCGCGGCGAGCTCGTCTGCCGTCCGCTCCGGGTCGATCCGGGTGACGGGGCTCAACGTGGCGGACAGCCGCAGCGACAACGCCTGATAGACCGGCGTCGCCGGCCGGACGGCGGCGTCGGTGAGCTGCCGGCGAATGACCGTGTACATCGGATACTTGGCCTGGAACTGCGGGTCGGAGTACAACGACGTCCGCACCGCGGGCAGCCCGCCTTGCATCGAAACGTACTTCTGGCTCTGCGGGCTGCGCAGGCAGCGCACCGCCTCGAATGCCTCCGCGCGGTGGCGGGTGGTGCTGGCCACCGCCAGGTTGAGCCCCCCGATCGTCACCTTGGCGGGCCGGGGCGGCGCCACGCTGGGATACGGCGCGAAACCAAAGACCTTCCGGCTGGCGTCGTAGGCGATGCGGAACTGCTCGTCGCTGGGCACGAACATCCCGACGTCGTTGATGCTGCCGGCCAGCGCCGGATCGGCATTCAGCGGCAGGAAGGGGACACCGCCCTTCACCGCGTTTTCCAGCATGGAGGCCAGCACGTAGGGCCAGTTGACCTCCAGTGCGGCCTTGCCCTGCTCGACCGCGAGCCGCGCCGTGCCCTCGTCGGTCCGGGTGATCGAGGGATCGGCGCCGGGGGCGGTGGCCACCGCCCTCAGGATGCGCAACGCGTTGACTGTCGCGGCCCGGTGCGCGGGGGTGTCGGTCAAGGTGACCTGGCGGCCGTCCTCGGAGAGCACCTGACCGCCGCCGCTGACCAGCAGCGTGTTGAACCACACCACCAGACCCTCGCCCTCGTTCGCCTGCACCGCTATCCAGGCGGGCTGACCCTCGGCGTGCAGCCGTGCGGCCTCGGCCACCATCGCATCCCAGTCTGGCGGCGGTTGGTGCACCAAATCTGGCCGGTACCAGAGTAATTCGGTATTGGTGGCGACGGGCGCGGCATACAGCCGGTGCTTCCAACGCGCCGTCGCCAACGGACCCGGCAAGGTGTCAGCGCCGGCGTCGGCGTCGGCCCGCCCCTCGGGATCGTCCGACAGCGGCAGCGCCCAACCCGCCTCGGCGAACTCCGCGGTCCACACCACGTCCAGCGCCATCACATCCAGGCCGCGGTCGTGAGCGCTGAGCCGCCGCGCCAGCTGCACCCGCTGCTCGCCCGGCCCCCTGGGCAGGCTCACGTGCTGGATGGCGAACCGGCCTGCCAGTTGCTTGGTGCACTCCTGGGCGACGGCGGTGAAGGCGGCCGAATCGGTGGCCGGCGTGAAAAACGTGATCACCACCCCGGTGCCGGAGTTCCCGCACGCCGGCACCGCCGCGGTGAGGGTGAGCGTCGCCAACGCGATGGCGGCCGCCCGTCGCAGGCGCCGACGACGATTCACCACTGGATTCACACCTCTCGCGCGCGGCCTCAAATCGCCAAGCGCGCCAACAGGTCCCGCGCCTTCTCCGCGTTCTGCGGATCGCAGAGCACGTCGTAGCGGCCGGCCACCAATTGCATCGTCGAGCTGAAATCCCTTGTGCCGCGGGCCATCGCGTACGGCACGGCGGAGGTGATCAGCCCGAAGAAGACCCCGGCGACCAGACCCGTGGCCAGCGCCGCCCACGGATTCGGGCTGAAGAAGCCGAGCACCAACCCGATGAACAAACCCAGCCAGGCGCCGCTCAGCACACCACCGCCGAGGACCTTGGGCCACGTCAGCCTGCCGGTGACGCGTTCGACCTGCATCAGGTCGACGCCGACGATGATCACCTGCTGAACCGGGAACTGCTGCTCGGAGAGATAGTCGACGGCGCGCTGCGCCTCGGCGTAGGTGGGATACGACCCGACCGGCCAACCCTTGGGCGGCGTCGGTAGTCCGGGGACGCCGCGGCGGCCCGCCGCCGCGCCCGGGGGGGTGGCGCCGGGAACTTGACCGGGCTGGAAAGGACTAGTCATTGGTGCTCATTCTCCTCCGCCACGGCCAACGGCACATCTCGGGCCCTTTTAGCCTATCCAGCGACCGCTCGCCAACCTGCGAAAACAGGTCGCCCCCGGCCCGGCGGCCGGCGGCGATTCGCGCCCGATTCGCCGATTTCGCATCGGCTAGGTTGAACAGCATGACAGCGCCCGGCGATGGCTTCGGCGAACGCTCCCACGACGACCAGGCCAAACCGTTCCCCGCCGGCGGCGACGCCCCGGACGCGCCGCAGCCGCCGTGGGAACCGCCGCCATCGGGGGCGGCGCCCGAATATCCGCCGCCGGCATACCCGCCGCCGGGCTATCCCACCGAATACCACCCCGGTTACGCGGCCCAATACCCGCCGCCTCCGGGCTATGGGCCGCCGCCCGGATATGACCAACCGTCCGGTTATGGCGCGCCGCCGTACCAAGCCGGGCCGGCCCAATTCGGTGGGCCGCCCGGAGGCTACGGACCGCCGCCCTACCCGGGCGGCTATTACCCGGCCCCGGACTACCTCGGCGGCTACGGGTCACCGAGCGGACTGAAACCGGGGACGAACAAGCTCGCCATCGCGTCGCTCATCTCGTCGTTCACCGGCGTGTTCTGTTGCTGCGTCGGCTCGATCGTGGCCATCGTGCTGGGCGTGGTCGCGATGAACGAAATCAAGCGCACCCAGCAAGACGGCTACGGCCTCGCGGTTGCCGGCATCGTCATCGGCATCGCGACCTTGGTGGTGAGCCTGATCGTCTTCATGTTCGCGCTGCACTCGCGTTAGCAGCTTTGCCGTAGCCGATCCACCACCGCCGCCATCCACCGCGTCGACGGCGGCTGCCTAGGCTTTCCCCATGGCATCGGTCAACAGGGTTTACATCGCCCGGCTCTCGCGGATGTTGGTGCTGGGTCCGCTCGGCGAATCCTTCGGCCGGATCCGCGATGTCGTGATCGGCATCAGCATCGTGCGTCAGCAACCCCGCGTCCTGGGTCTGGTCGTCGACCTGGCGACGCGGCGCAGCATCTTCATCCCGATGCTCCGGGTCGCCGCGATCGAGCCGGAGGCCGTCACCCTGAACACCGGGAGCGTCTCCCTGCGCCACTTCGAGCAGCGCCCGGGCGAGGTGCTGGCGATCGGCCAGGTGCTCGACACCCAGGTGAAGGTCAACGATCCCGCGCTTCCGGAGCTGGCCGGCCTGGACGTCGTCATCACGGACCTGGGCATCGAACAGACGCGGACCCGCGACTGGATGGTGAGCCGGGTCGCCGTCCGCAGCCAGCGGCGGCTCGGCCGGCGTGGCCCCGTGCACGTCGTGGATTGGTACCACGTGCAGGGCCTGAGCCCGTCGGCGCTGGCGCTGCCGGGCCAGGGGGTGGCGCAGCTGCTGAGCCAGTTCGAGGGCTGGAAGGCGGTGGACGTCGCCGACGCCATCCGCGGCCTGCCGCCCAAGCGGCGCTACGAGGTGCTCAAAGCGCTCGACGACGACCGGCTGGCGGACGTCCTGCAGGAACTGCCCGAGCTGGACCAGGCCGACGTGCTGTCCGAGCTGGGCACCGAACGCTCCGCCGACGTCCTCGAGGAGATGGACCCCGACGACGCCGCCGACCTGCTCGGCGTGCTCAATCCGACGGACGCCGAGATGCTGCTGACGCGGATGGACCCCGACGATTCGGCCCCGGTGCGCCGGCTGCTGGCGCACTCGCCGGACACGGCGGGCGGCCTGATGACCTCCGATCCGGTGGTGTTGACGCCCGACACGTCGGTCGCCGAGGCGTTGGCCCGGGTCCGCGATCCGGACCTCACCCCGGCCCTGTCGTCCATGGTGTTCGTGGTGCGGCCGCCCACGGCCACCCCCACCGGCCGCTACTTGGGCTGCGTGCAGCTGCAGCGGCTGCTTCGCGAACCGCCGGCCGAGCTGGTCGGCGGGATCGTCGACAACGACCTGCTCACCCTGACCCCGGAGACGCCGCTGGGGGCGGTGACGCGCTACCTGGCGGCGTACAACCTGGTGTGCGGGCCGGTACTCGATGATCAGAACCATCTGTTGGGCGCGGTGACGGTGGACGATCTGCTCGATCACCTGTTGCCGCACGACTGGCGCGTGGATGTGCAGGCGCTCGACGCCGCCGGCCGGCTGGAAGAACTGGGAGGATCCGCGTGAGCAAGTCCTCGGCCCCGCGCCGGCTCTACACCCCGCGGACGTCGCGCAGGTACTCGCCACGCCTGGACCCCGAGGCCGTCGGCCAGATCACCGAGTCCATCGCCCGTTTCTTCGGCACCGGCCGCTACCTGCTGGTGCAGACGATCATCGTGTTCGCGTGGATCGCGGTGAACCTGTTCGCCGTGGGGCTGCGCTGGGACCCCTATCCGTTCATCTTGCTCAACCTGGCCTTCTCCACGCAGGCCGCCTACGCGGCGCCGCTGATTCTGCTCGCCCAGAATCGTCAGGAAAACCGGGACCGCGTCGCGCTCGAACAGGACCGCCACCGCGCCTCCCAGACCAAAGCCGACACCGAGTTCCTGGCGCGCGAGCTCGCGGCGGTCCGGCTCGCGGTCGGCGAGGTCGTGACCCGCGAGTATCTGCGCCACGAGCTCGAGGATCTGCGCTCGCTGCTGGCCGGTTTGGACCCCGAATCCGAGGACTACGGGGCGGCGCCGGGCGGTGACGGCGCGGAGCGCGCGACTAAGAAATCGGGTTGAGAACCAGTTCCGACCATTGCGCCACTCTGGTCACAAGAGTTATGTATGGTGATCTAGTTCACGGCTGAGAAGCAGTTGACCAGCTCACATACCTAGGACGGTCGAGTGCGCATTGGGGGACGCCGGGGTCCACGCCCGGCCGCCGCGGCGGAGCGGCAACGGGCTCTTCAGGTGACGCGCACGCGCGCCTTCGGCGTAGCCACTATCACTCCCCTGGTTTTCGCGGGCGCCGTAAGCGGTGCCGCGCCCTCGCTCCCCGAGAAGCTCCCCCCGGTGCACGCGAACGTGGCGCCGGTGGCCGCCGTCTCCCCCGCCTTCCCCGACCTCTCGGGGCCGGCCGTCGTGTCCATCGACCGCTCGCCGAACGCGTTCCACGTCGCCGAGCCGGCCTTGTCGGCCCCCCCGAAGCCGATGATCGTCAATGCGCCGGGCGCGCTTGGCATTCCGAGCATCGCGCTCGCGGCCTATCGCAACGCCGAACAGAAGATGGCCGTGGCCGCGCCGGGCTGCGGGGTCAGCTGGAACCTGCTGGCCGGCATCGGGCGCATCGAGTCGGGCCATGCGGGCGGAGGAGCGGTTGACGCCCGCGGCACCGCGGTCGTCCCGATCTATGGACCGGCGCTGGACGGCACGCTGCCGGGCAACGAGATCATCCTCCAGAGCAGCACCGGCAATCGCCCCACCTACGCCCGCGCGATGGGGCCGATGCAGTTCCTGCCCGGCACCTGGGCGCGCTACGCGTCCGACGGTAAAGGCGACGGCGTTGCCGATCCGCAGAACCTGTTCGACTCCACGCTGGCGGCGGCCCGGTACCTGTGCAGCGGCGGCCTCAACCTCCGCGACCCGTCGCAGGTGATGGCCGCGATCCTGCGCTACAACAACTCGATGGCGTACGCGCAGAACGTGCTCGGGTGGGCCTCGGCGTACGCCACCGGCGTGGTTCCGGTCGACCTGCCTCCGATGACGGGCCCGCCGCCTCCGCTCGCCGACGCGCACCTGGAGCATGCCGAGGGACTCGGCCCCAACCTGCCGATGAACATCAACGGTCTGCCGTCGGACGACCCCCTGGCGCGCATGCCGCTGATCGACCTCACCTCGCCGCAGAGCCCCGGTCAGCAGCCGATGTTCCCGTGGATGGCCCCGACCCCACAGCAGGCCCCGTCGCGCCTGTCCGGCTGCACCGTCATCTGCGTCGGCCCCCAGAGCCCACCGCCGAACGCCGTCCCGCCATGGGGTCAGCCGCTCGTCGCACCGCCCGCGCCACCGATGGGCGCCCCGCCGCTGGGCGCGCCACCCGCCCCAGCCGACAGCCGAGCAACACCTTTCCGGGCCGACCCCGTTCGACGCCGACGCGACCTGAGCGTCAGCGCCGAGACTGTAATCCGGCAGAAGGTGCTCGGCGTTGCCGTCGCCCTGGGTTCAATGTCGACGACGGGTTAGCGTCGCGTCGGGTCCAGTCCCAGCGACACGCCCGCCAATCCGCGCCGGCGTGCCGACAGCTTGTCGGCCACGCTGCGCAGTTCCTTGCCGGCGGGGGAGTCGGGGGCGCTCAGCACGATCGGGGTGCCGGAATCGCCGGCGGCGACCAGGGCGGGGTCCAACGGGATCTGGCCGAGCAGCGGCACGTCGGCGCCGACGGCGCGGGACAACCGCTCGGCCACCTGCCGGCCGCCGCCCTCGCCGAACACCTGCAACGTCGAACCGTCGGGCAGCGTGAGACCGGACATGTTCTCCACCACGCCGGCGAGGCGTTGCCGGGTTTGCATCGCGATGCTGCCCGCCCGCTCGGCGACCTCGGCCGCGGCCAGCTGCGGCGTTGTCACCACCATCAGCTCGGCGCTCGGGATCAGCTGGGCCACCGAGATGGCGATGTCGCCGGTGCCCGGCGGCAGGTCCAGTAAGAGCACGTCCAGGTCGCCCCAATAGACGTCGGCCAGGAACTGCTGCAGCGCACGGTGCAGCATCGGCCCGCGCCACACCACCGGTGTGTTGCCCTCGGTGAACTGGGCGATCGAGATGACCTTCACCTCGTGGGCGATGGGCGGCAGGATCATCGACTCGACCTGGGTGGGCCGGTCGGTGGTACCCATCATCCGCGGGATGGAGTGGCCGTGGATATCGGCGTCCAGCACGCCGACGGACAGTCCGCGCGCGGCCATCGCGGCGGCCAGGTTGACGGTGACGGTGGACTTGCCCACCCCGCCCTTCCCCGACGCGACCGCGTAGACCCGGGTCAGCGAGTTCGGCTGGGCGAACGGGATGACGGGCTCGCGGGCATCGCCCCGTAACTGCTTGCGCAGTTCGGTGCGCTGCTCGTCGTTCATCACGTCCAGGGTGACCTTCACGGCCCCCGTGCCCGGAACATCGGAGACGGCCTGGGTGACCCGCTCGCTGATTTCGGTCTTCTTCGGGCAGGCGGCGGTGGTCAGGTAGATCGCGACGTGCACGCCGCCGTCGGGCTCGGTGTCAATGCTCTTGACCATTCCGAGTTCGGTGATCGGACGCCGCAACTCGGGGTCGATCACCTTCCCCAGTGCGGTGCGGATTGCTGCGCTCAGGTCGGCAGTGTCATGAGGGGACATCACCGCCGAGTGTAGGCGCGCTACCAGACGGGCCGGTCAGCCGCCCGCGACGGGACCCGGCGGCTTCGGCGTCGCCGCGTTCGGCGGGCCGGCCGGTTTGGGTGCAGGCGACGCGGGGGCCGGAGGCGCTGGGGATAGGCGTCCG
>NZ_LZJA01000219.1:0-1014 GCF_001666785.1 Mycobacterium sp. E3305
ACCGACGTCCCCCCCGACCGGCTGACCGCCGCCAAGGTGGCCGGCAAGCAGTTCGCCGACGAGCTGACGCCGGCCATCAACCTGGGGCTGGTGGAATTCGCGGCCAACGCGTCGCTGCTGGTCTCCCCGACCACCAACCGCGAGGCGGTGAAGGCGGCGATCGACAGCCTGAAGCCGGCCCCCAAGACCGCGACGGGCGAGGGCCTGTTCACCGCCCTGCAGGCGATCGCGACGGTGGGCTCGGTGATGGGCGGCGGCGACGGCCCGCCGCCGGCGCGCATCGTGCTGGAGTCCGACGGCGCGGAGAACGTGCCGCTGGACGCCAACGCCCCGCAGGGGGCGTTCACCGCCGCCCGGGCCGCCAAGGCCGCGGGCGTGCAGATCTCGACGATCTCCTTCGGGACGCCGTACGGCACCGTCGAGTACGAGGGCGCCACCATCCCGGTTCCCGTAGACGACCAGACGCTGCAGAAGATCTGCGAGATCACCGACGGCCAGGCGTTCCATGCCGACAGCCTGGAGTCGCTGAAGAACGTCTACTCGACCCTGCAGCGCCAGATCGGGTACGAGACCGTCAAGGGCGACGCCATCGAGAAGGACATCGGCTATCGCACCGTGGCCGGGCCGGGCAGCGCCGGGTGGCTGCGCCTGGGCGTGATCACCGCATTGATCGCGACGGCGCTGGCGCTGCTGATCAACCGGCGGCTGCCGGTCTGATCGTCAGGACGGCAGCCGGCGGTTCAGGAACAGGCCGGCCAGGATCGCGCCGGCCAACGCGACCGCCCCCAGCAGCATCCACGCGAGGCTGGCGTCGCCCTTGACGGTCTCGTACCCGATCTGGCGCTGCAGGGTCGAGTAGACGTTCTTCAGCGACTCCAGGCTGTCGGCATGGAACGCCTGGCCGTCGGTGATCTCGCAGATCTTCTGCAGCGTCTGGTCGTCTACGGGAACCGGGATGGTGGCGCCCTCGTACTCGACGGTGCCGTACGGCGTCCCGAAGGAGATCGTCGAGAT
>NZ_LZJA01000220.1:0-888 GCF_001666785.1 Mycobacterium sp. E3305
GGGAGGTACGGCTTGTATTCGAGGAGGTCGGCGCCGGCGTGGGTATCCGCAGAAATGACAGTGTAGCGGGACGGGGTCTCAGGGGTGGCCATCAATCATCTCCTCAATGAGAATGCGACACCGGTCATTGTCTCGTGGCCGATAACTATGCATGATGAATGTTTCGTTCGGCGGATTCAACCCCGTCCCGCTACACTGTCATTTCTGCGGATACCCACGCCGGCGCCGACCTCCTCGAATACAAGCCGTACCTCCCGAAGGCGTTCCACGACGACTTCGACGCGTGGGCCACGACGTATGCCAGTCCTTTCGATGACTTGATCATCGCTACCGCAAAGCGCAACTGGGACCATGAGTTGCGTATTTCCGAGATGGACGCTGACGGGGTTGCGGCAGAGCTGTTGCTGCCCAACACTGTTCCTCCCTTCTTTCCGACGTCTCCCAACATCACCATCTCGTTGCCCCAGAACCGAGCAGAGTTCGAACACCGCTGGGCGGGCGTGCAGGCGCACAACCGATGGCAGGTCGATTTTTGTTCGCTGGCACCCGCACGCCGGCGAGGACTGATCCAGGTATTCCCCAACGACGTCGACGCCGCGCTGGACGAAATTCGTTGGGGCAACGAGCAAGGCTGCTTCGGTGGAGTGCTGCTGCCCCCAGTATCGCCGGGCGACCCCAATGTCGCCCCGCTGTTCCACACTCGGTATGAGCCGATTTGGCAGTTGTGCAGCCAACTGGATCTGACGATCGTGCAGCACGGCGGTCCGGGAAGTCCGGCAATGCCCATGGATCAGCCGGCATCCAACGCCGTGCTCATCACGGAAATGGCGCTGTGGGCCCAGCGCAGCCTGGGCCATCTCATCCTGGCCGGGGTTTTCGAGCGTTACC
>NZ_LZJA01000221.1:0-710 GCF_001666785.1 Mycobacterium sp. E3305
CAACCCGGCCACCGTCTTGGGGTGGTTATTACGGCCCCAGGCCATACATCTCGGCCAGCATTTGCGCGCCGATCCCGTTCGTCCACATCTGCGCGGGAATCTGACAGCTCCCGGTCTCACCCAGGCAGCTTCAGCGGCGGCGTAACCACACGATGACGCCGACGGCGGCAGCCAGGGCCACCACCACCGGCACAACGCCGCGGGATGGGGCTGCACCCGTCGCCCGAGCAACGAACTGGTTCGACCGGGTGGAGTTTTCGACATGAGGGGCCACGGGCTTAGTCGTTGCTTGGCTCCCCGATTGCTGGGGCGGATCGCGACGTGTCACCGGAACGTCGGCCGGCGGGACGGTCGACGGTGGGCGGGTTGCTTCCGTCCGCGGCGACGAACGTTGGGACGCTCCTTGCCGGGCTCCCATCCGCGAAGCGTTCGCCCGCACCGAGGGCGATGCGGCCTCGGGCTTGCGATCCGCCTGGTCGGCGTGGCCCCCATCGCGGTCACGGCGCCGCCGCGGCGCCCATACCTCGTCTCCCAGCTCGTCGGGAATCAGCCACATCAGCAGGGCGAAGTTCACCGCCGCCAGGACACCGTGCAGGACAATGTCAGCGGCGTGGAACCCCAGGGGCGTCGGAATCGCGCGCGCGGTTGCGACGCTGCTGAAAAACAGCAATAGCGTGTAGGCCACCGCGCTCCCCGCGGTGACGGTTACC
>NZ_LZJA01000222.1:0-32323 GCF_001666785.1 Mycobacterium sp. E3305
CGGATCGGCGCCCTGCCCCGGCCGGAACCGCTGCGCGACTTCGTGTCCCGCGTGGACGCCGCGCTGCCGCGGACGGCCTGGGGGGTCCGCGCGGCGGGCGATCCCGACCTGCCGGTGTCCCGGGTCGCCGTCTGCGGCGGCGCGGGGGACTCGCTGCTGGCGGCCGCGGCGGCCGCAGGGGTGCAGGCCTACGTAACGGCCGACCTGCGACACCATCCGGCCGACGAGCATCGCCGGGGTTCTGCTGTGGCGCTGGTGGACGTGGCGCACTGGGCAAGTGAATTTCCGTGGTGCCACCAGGCCGCCGACGTGCTGCGGTCCCGTTTCGGTGCGGCGCTGGCGGTGCGGGTGTGCACCATCCGCACCGACCCCTGGACCATGGGCCAGTGCGGCGACGAGACCGGGGGTGAGGCGTGATGAAGGCCGAAGTCGCTCAGCAGCGTTCGCTGCTCGAGCTGTCGAAACTGGATGCGGAGCTGTCCCGCATCACGCACCGGGCCGGCCATCTGGCCGAGCAACAGGCCTGCGAGCGGTTGCAGGACGAACTCAACGACGCCGCCGACCGGGTGAGCGCCATTCGGATCGCCTTGGAGGACATCGATGTTCAGGTGTCGCGGTTCGAGTCCGAAATCGAAGCGGTCCGCCAGCGCGAAGACCGCGACCGGTCGCTGCTGCAGTCCGGCGCCGCCGACGCCAAGCAACTGTCGGACCTGCAGCACGAGCTCGAGACGCTGACGCGTCGCCAGGGCAGCCTGGAAGATTCGCTGCTGGAGGTGATGGAGCGCCGCGAGGAGCTGCAGTCCCAATTGGACGACGCGCAGCGCAAGGTCGAGGCGCTGGAGACCGAACTTGCCGGCGCCCGGCAGGCTCTCGACGCCGCGCTCACCGAAATCAGTGCGGCTCGGGAGGCGCATTCGTCGCGCCGCGAGGCCCTGACCGCCGAACTGGACCCCGCCCTGGCCGCGCTCTACGAACGCCAGCGCGCCGGGGGAGGCCCGGGCGCCGGGCCGTTGCTGGGACGCCGATGCGGCGCCTGCCGACTCGAGATCGACCGGGGCGAAATGTCCCGCATCTCGGCCGCGGCCGACGACGACGTGGTGCGATGCCCCGAGTGCGGCGCGATCCTGTTGCGGGTCAAGGGCTTCGACCAATGAAGGTGGTGATCGAGGCCGACGGCGGCTCGCGCGGCAATCCGGGACCGGCCGGCTACGGGGCCGTCGTGTGGACCGAGGACCGCTCGACGGCGCTGGCGGAGAACAAGCAGGCCATCGGCCGGGCCACCAACAACGTCGCCGAATACCGTGGACTGCTGGCCGGTTTGGAGGACGCCCTGCAACTCGGCGCCACCGAGGCCGCGGTCTTCCTGGATTCCAAGCTGTTGGTGGAGCAGATGTCGGGGCGGTGGAAGGTCAAGCATCCCGACCTGGTCGAACTGCACGGCCAGGCCCGAACGCTGGCGGCGCGGTTCGACCGGGTCAGCTACACATGGATTCCGCGTGAGCGCAACTCCTACGCCGACCGGCTGGCCAACGAGGCGATGGACGCGGCGGCCGCCGGCGGCCTGGCGGAAGAACCCGAGGAGCGCGCGGCCGAGCCCCCGAAAACCGTTGTGCCGCAATCCCCGCAGGCGCCAGGCTGGACGGGCGCGCGCGGCACGCCGACCAGGCTGCTGTTGCTGCGGCACGGCCAGACCGAGCTGTCGGCGCAGCGCCGCTATTCGGGTCGCGGCAATCCGGCGCTCACCGAGGTGGGTCGCCGCCAGGCGGACGCCGCGGCGCGATATCTGGCCGAGCGCGGCGGGATCTCGGCGGTGTTCGCCTCGCCCCTGCAGCGGGCCTACGACACCGCGGCCCGGGCGGCCAAGGCGCTCGGCCTGGATGTGACCGTCGACGACGACTTGATCGAGACGGATTTCGGCGCGTGGGAGGGGCTGACCTTCGGCGAGGCCGCCGAGCGCGACCCGGAGCTGCACGGCCGCTGGCTGCGTGACACCGGCACCACCCCGCCGGGGGGTGAGAGCTTCGACGACGTGCTCGACCGGGTGGTGCGGGCCCGCGAACGGATCATCGCCGCGCACCCCGGCACGACGGTGCTGGTGGTGTCGCACGTGACGCCGATCAAGATGCTGCTGCGGTTGGCGCTGGAGGCCGGGCCGGGCATCCTCTATCGCCTGCACCTCGATCTGGCGTCGCTGAGCATCGCCGAGTTCTATCCTGACGGGGCCTCGTCCGTGCGCCTGGTGAACCAAACCGGGTACCTCTAGCCGGGGTAAGGAGACGTCGATGCAGCCGTCCGAGCCGATCCGTGAATCCGTCCCCGCGGATGTCCGGGCACGGGTGATGCCGGCGGTGCTCGACGAGCTGGCGCGCTGGGGTCTCGAGCGGTTCAGCATCGAGGCGCTGGCCGAGCGGCACCGCATCGACGCGGCCATGGTGTACCGGTACTGGGAGGATCGGCGCCAACTCATCGTGGATGCGGTGCTCTCCGACCTGGAGAGCGAGAGCGCGGGGACCGACACCGGGTCGCTGCGCGGCGACCTGGAGGCCCTGGCCCGCAACGTGACGAACCGGATCAACACCGAGGTCGGCCGCACAATACTGCGTGCGCTGGTGATGGACACCCGCGGCGGGCACGACGAAGCTACCCGGGTGAGATTTTGGATGGTGCATTTCGCCGCCGTGCGCGCAATCGTGGACCGGGCCAGGGAGCGGGGCGAGCTGCGCGAGGGCGTCGACACCCTGGCCGCCGTTCAGATCGTGCTGGCGCCGCTCAACATTCGCGCCCTGTACTCCGACGTTCCCGTCGACGACGGCTATTGCGCGGCCATCGTCGACATGGCGTGGCACGCCCTGGCCCGCCGCTGAGCCGGGTCGTACCATCCGCCTATGAGAAGGACAGCGGTCGCGACATTGGCCTTGGGTGTGATCGTCGCGTTGTTCGGTTTGATCTGGGCGCTGCAGGGATTCGGGGTGCTTGGCGGCAGCCCGATGAGCAACACCACGACCTGGTCCGTCATCGGTCCCATCACGGCGGTGATCGGCATCGTGATCGCGGTGCTCAGCTGGCGGAAGCTGTCGTCGAAGTAGGTGTCAGGCCCCGGTGACGGTGAAGTCCACCGTGTGCCAGCCGGTGGCGCCGTCGGGGACGCTGGCGGCCCTGTCCGAGGTCTGGGTGGCCCCGGTGTTGTCGGTGGCGCGCACCGTGATGGTGTGCCGCCCAGGGTCTTTCGCCTGCCAGGGGAAGCTCCACAGCCGCCACGTCTCGTTGGAGTAGCTGGCGCCCTGTTCGGCGGCCTGCCAGGCGCCGTCGTCGACGCGGACTTCCACGGACCGCACGCCGCGATTCTGCGCCCACGCCACGCCGCCGAAAACGACGGGACCCACCGGCACCCGCTGGCCGCTTTTCGGCACGTCGATCCGCGACTCGGTCTTGACGGGCGCGCGCGCCGCCCAGCCCTGCCGCGTCCAGTACGCCTCCGCCTTGTCGAAGCGGGTCAGCTCCATGTCGACGACCCACTTGGTGGCCGACACGTACCCGTAGAGCCCGGGCACGACCAGCCGGGCCGGATAGCCATGCTCGATGGGCAGGGGCTCACCGTTGAGGGCGACCGCCAGCAGCGCGTCGCGGCCATCGGTGAGCGCGTCCACCGGCGTTCCCGCGGTGAACCCGTCGATCGACGTCGAGAGCACCATGTCGGCTTCCGGACGCACACCGGCCGCGGCCAACAGATCGGCCACGCGATAGCCCGTCCAGACCCCGGTCGAAATGAGGTTGCCGCCAACGGGATTGGACACGCAGGTGAGCGTGGCCACCTTTTCGACCACCTCAAAGCCGGCGAGGTCGGCGAAGCCGTAGGTGGCGTCCCGGTTCACCATGCCGTGGATGCGCAGCCGCCAGTCGGAGTGACTGAGTTGGGGGACGCTGAGCGCGGTGTCCACCCGGTAGAAGTCGGCGCTGGGGGTGACAAAGCTCGGCAGCGCAACGCCTTTCGGCTGCACATCCGGGGGTATCGGGGGCGCCGGGGTACGCGGTTTGGGCAGCGCGAAGCTGATGCGGTCGGCGGCGACCGAATGCGCCAACCGCGTGATGACAGCGCCCGCAACGCCACTCACCACGCCGAATCCGAGTACCCCGAGCACGACCAACCGGCGCCTGCCGGCATCCGGCTCGTCGTGGTCGCCGGTGTCTTCGGGGACCGGGCGTAGGCGGCGGGTGAGCAGGCGCAGGGCGGCGACGCCGCAGGCGGCGCCGGCGAGGGTCGGGATGGTGTCGAGCGCCGTCGCGCCCGGCCGCGACAGCACCGCGACGCAGCCGAGCGCGCCCGCCGCGGCGATCACGGCGCTCCCGACCGGGCGGCGCGGAGTCTCGAACGTCCCGGCGATGGCGGCGATCGCGGCGATCACCACCAGCACGGCCGCGGCGAGGAAGAGTTTGTCCGACGAGCCCAGCGTCTGAATCGCCCACTCCTTGACCGGGCCGGGTGTCAGGTCGACGACGGCCGTGCCGATCGCGGCCCGCGCGTCGGCCCGCGCACCGAACGGGATGCCCACCAGTTGGGCCACCCCGAGCGCGACCGATGCGGCGGCGACCCCCGCGATCATCCGATCGTTGGACGGCGCGGTCGCCACCGGATTCACTTTGGGTCTCAACGGGTCAGGGAGATGGCGCCTTCGGGGCAGTTTTGCTCCGCGGTGACGGCCTGGGCCTCGAGTTCACCGGAGACGTCGCCGACGAGCACGACGGAGTGGCCCACCTCGTCGGCGTCGAAGACGTCGGGCGCCAGCGTGTAGCAGCGGCCGTGCCCGGTGCAGCGGTCGGCGTCCACCGAGACGCGGGTCATGACGTCGGAAATACCAGCGGCAGCGCCTCCACCGAGCGCAGCGCGGCGGTGTAGGTCAACTGGGTGCCGGGCCTGATCTCGTAATCCGGTATGCGGCGATGGAATTCGCGCAGCGCGACCCGCAGCTCCATGCGGGCCAGGTGGGAGCCGAGACACCGGTGCGGACCACCGCCGAACGCGCGGTGCCGGTTCGGGTTGCGGGTGAAGTCCACCAGCTCCGGGTCGGCGAACTCGGCGGGGTCGGTGTTGGCCGCCCCCAGCAGCGGGCTGACCCGCTCGCCCTTGCTGATTGGACACCCGCCCACCTCGACGTCCTGAACGGCGACCCGGGCGACGCCCGGCACCGGTGTCTCCCAGCGCAACAACTCCTCGACGGCGCTGGGCAGCACGTCGGGCTGCTCGACCAGCTGGCGACGGTGCTCGGGATGGCGGGCCAGGTAGACGAAGAAGCAGTCGAGCGAGTCGGTGACGGTGTCCAGGCCGGCGATCAGGAACAAGAAGCAGATGTCCAGGAGTTCCTCGCGCGACAGCGGCTGGCCGGCGATGTCGGCCGCGATCATCGCCGACAGCACGTCGTCGCGGGGGCTGGCGATGTGGTCGTCGATGGCGCGGTCGAAGTAGTCGTAGATTTGTTGGGCGACCGCGGCGGAGCTCTCGTGGCGGCGGTCGAAGCCGGAGTCCCCCTCCGGGCGGATCACCCCGTCCTTCCATTCCAGGAACTTGTCGAGGTCTTCCAGCGGCAACCCGAGCAACTGCAGGAAAACGGTGCAGGGCAGGGGCACCGCGAACTCGGCGTGAAAGTCGCATTCGCCCCGGTCGGCGAAGCGGTCGATCATCTCGTTCACCAGTTCGGTGACGCGGGGTTCGCGGCGGGCCATCTCCCGCGGCGTGAAGAGCGGGTCGAGGATGCGGCGGTACTTCGCATGCTCGGGCGGGTCGATCTGCAGCGGGATCAGGGGCCGGACATTGCCCAGATCGACCGCGTCCATGTTCGACGAGAACAGTTCCGTGTGTTTGAGCGCCATCTCGATGTCGGCCAACCGGCTCAGAACGACCGCCTGCGGCGACCGGAACACCGGACTCGATTCGCGCAACGCCTTGTACATCGGCTGCGGTTCCGCGAGACCCGTCACCGTCTGGTCGACGAACCCTTCGGTATCTGTCATCTGGTCAGACTGGCACCAACACCCCGGTTGGGCAATGGTCTTCCCTCAGGCCGCGTCGTGGAAGATCAGCCCCATGGCGAAGCGCTCGCCGGACCGCACGACCGAGACACCGTGGCGCACCGGCGCCGCGGACCAGCCGCGGCTCGACGGCACCGGCGGCTCACGCGTGGTGAAAACGAACCCGTGCCCCTGCGGCAATTGGGTTGCCGTGCCGCGGGATTGCGCACGCGCCCGCTGTTCCACGAGCAGGAATTCGCCGCCGGTGTAATCGGTGTCGGGATGGCTGAGGTTGATCACCACCTGCAGTGGAAAGACCAAGTCGCCGTAGAGGTCTCGGTGCAGGGCATTCCAGTCACCGGGGCCGTACCTGAGCATCAGCGCGGTAGACCTGGTCTGGCCTGCCGCGTGGCAGCTGGCCAGCCAATCGTCGAGGCGGTCCGGCCAGGGCGCATCGCGGCGCAGCTTGCCCCACCAGTCGCGGGCTATCGGCAACAGGCGCGGGTACAGCGCCTGCTTGAGTTCTTCGATCGGGTCGGGATAGGGGGCGTGGAAGTAGCGATACTGCCCGGCGCCGTACCGCCTGGGCGCCATGTCGATGGTCGAGCGGAACAGGCCGTCGTCGTCGTAGAGCTTGCGGAGCCGGGCCGCCTCGCCGTCGGTGATCAACCGCGGCAGCAGCGCCCCGCCGTACTCGTCGAGCGTGGCGGCGATGGCGTCCCATTCGCCGGCGTCGACGCGCTTCTTCCACCGGGACATCGGCGTCCTTCCCTGTGCCTGCCTGCGTGGTCCACGATAGGGCCGGCGCGCGATGGTTGCTGGCCCCGGGATCGCGCGGGTAGTACCGTGGATCGTCGCGGACGAGTTGGCCGGGCGGCCGCGGACCGCCGCAGGGCGGTTCGAGGAAAGTCCGGACTTCACAGAGCAGGGTGATTGCTAACGGCAATCCGAGGTGACTCGCGGGACAGTGCCACAGAAAACAGACCGCCACCCTCGCGGTGGTAAGGGTGAAACGGTGCGGTAAGAGCGCACCAGCATCCCGGGTGACCGGGGTGGCTAGGCAAACCCCACCCGAAGCAAGGCCAAGAAGGCCGCGCCGTGAGGCGCGGCCGCGCAGGCGTTCGAGGGTTGCTCGCCCGAGCCTGCGGGTAGGCCGCTCGAGGCACCCGGCAACGGTGTGTCCAGATGGATGGTCGCCGCTGCGCGTCCCCGGTCTCCGGTGGCGCGCGGAACAGAATCCGGCTTACAGGCCAACTCGTCCGCCCCGCTCAGCGCTGTGCCTTGCGCACCGCCTTGGCGAGCTTGCGCAACGCGTCGTCGAGCTGTTGCTCGCACCGCTCGGCCAGGTCGGCCTCCTGTTGGTACAGCAGGCCGTAGGTGAAGGTGTCCTCGCCGGCGGCGTGCGCGGCTTCGGATTCATGCCGCAGGTGCTCCCGGCTGACCACGCTGTCCTGGTGGTCGCCGAGCAGTGACTGGACCGCCTTCGCTTGTTCGGACACCTTGTCCTCACCGGTGGCCGCGGCGGTGTAGCGAAGGCGCTTGGCCCGCTTGCGGATCCGGTGGATCGCCTCGTCGCGCTCGTGCGGATGGTCGGGGTGGTCTTCGTCGACCTGGGCTGCGGCCTTGGCGGCCTTGCGCACCTTCTTGTAGGCGGAGTCGATGGTGACCGGGGCGTGCTCCTCGCCCGTAGCGCTGCCGGGCGGTTGGGCCGCGATCTCATCGAGGGCGTCGAGCAGGCGGAAGTAGCGCTGCGACCGCATGGCCATCAGCGACCGGCGCAGCCCGGTCTGGTAGCGGCGCTGGGCGCCGCCGACCAGGCGCTCGTGCACCGGTCCGCGCACCAGATCGGCTGTCAGTCCGTCTAATTCGCGCTCGTAACGCTCCGCGAGCACCTCGGCGTCGCGGGCGACGCCGAGGATGCCGGCCAGTTCGCGCAGTTCGTCGAGGACCCAGCCGTCGTCGGGCAATCCGAACGACTCCTGGTAGTCGCGCAGCAGGCTGCGCAGCTTGCGGGTGGTGACCCGCATCTGGTGGATGGAATCGAAGGCGTCGGCCCGCACGGCGCGGTCCCACACCAGCAGTTCTCGGATCTGCGCGGCCACCGCGCGCTGCAGCGGGTGCTCGGCGGGGTCGGCGTCGGGTTGCGGTGTCGTGCCGAGCACCCGGGCCAGCTTGGAGGCGTGGCCGGCGGGTGCGGCGCCGGCGTCCAGCAGCCGGTTACCCAGCCGGTCGAGCAGCTCGGTGTCCGGTGTCCCGCCGGACTCGACGAGCTCGAGTTCCCATTCGCGCCACTCCTGCTGGGTGGGTTCCAGGTCGGCGTCCTCGGAGGTACGGGCCGACCACGCGGTGACGTGGTCGTTGCTGAACTCGGCCAACGGCGCGCCGTCGGCGGCGTACAACACCTGGCTTTCGCGCCGGGTGGTGATGCGCGCGACCGGCACGAGGGGGCGGTCGCGGACGATCGCCAGCACGACGTCGACCAGCTCCTCCGGCACCGCGTCGGCCCCGGACGCGTCCAGCGGCATCCGGACCTCGGTGCGCGCCTCGGGACCGGTGGGCAGCTTCAGGTGCCATCCCGCGTCGGTGCCACCGGTGCGGCGGCGCAGGGTGACCTTGTTGCGGGCGAGGTCCTGGTTGGGCGTGTCGAAGTACGTCGCGTCCAGCGTCTGGGTCGGCGACTTGTCGACGTGCGCCACCGCGGCAATGCCTTCGAACGAGGGTGACACGGCGGACTCGCCGACATCGAACTTGCGCTCGACCTCTAAATGACGGGAGGTCTGTGGCGCTTTTGCAGGCATTTTCGGCTCCGTTGAGGGCGCGTCGCCGCGGCCTTGAACGTCGGGGACTTTGGTGATGGGCTCCCATAGCCTGCCATACCGCGGTTACGCGAATGGCGGCGATCGCCGCCGCGCGCCGTGGGCCGGCCGTCGAGAATCGGGGTCGGTAGATCAGCCGGGCGACGGATCTTCGCGCAGGTGCATCGCCAGGCCGCCCAGCTCGCGAATCGCCTGAACCTCGGGATCGCGGAAGGGCCGTCCGTCGGGCGCCAGCAGGTCGTGGAACCACTCGGCCGGCACGGTGGGGTAGGGGTGCTCCCATGAGTCCCAGGGGAATACGGTCTGGGTTTTCCCGGCGACCAGTCCCCAGTTGAACGCGCCGACGTTGTAACGCTTGGCGACGGGCAGGATGCCCTCGACGGTGCTGCCCAACGACCGGGCCATGTATTCGGTGCACAGGATCGGGCGCCCTTGGGGTGTGAGCTCGGCGATGCGGCTCTCGAACTCTCCCGGCTCGGCGTAGGAGTGGAAGGTGATGACGTCGGAGTTATCCAGCTGGATGCCGCTGATCACGCTGCGGCGCCCCGCGTCGGCCCACTCGCCATCCCAGACTCCGCTGGTGAGCGGCTGGGACGGATCGACCGAGCGGGCCCAGCCGAAGACTTGGGGGAGCAGGTCGGCGACGAGGTCGAGCTTGTCGTCCCGCTCGGCCGAGCGGTAGTACTTCGACGGATTGTCGGGCTCGTTCCACAGGTCCCAGCCCAAAACGCGGTCGTCGGTGCGGAACTGCGTCAGCACCCCGGTGACGTAGCCGCGCAGGGTCTGGACGTAGCCGCGGTCACCGAGGCGTTCCGCGCCCGGGCTCTGTACCCAGCCGGAGTTGTGTACGCCGGGCGTCGGCGCGCGCTGCGGACCGGCTTCGGGGCGGGGATCCCAGCAGGAGTCGAACAAGACGAACAGCGGCTTGATGTCGTGGCGCGCCGCGATGTCGACGAACTGGGCGACGCGGGCCTGGAATCCCCGACGGTCCTGCGTCCACAGCTGGTCGTGCAGGAAGACGCGCACCGAGTTGAGCCCGTTGGCGCGGGCCCAGCCCAGCTCGGTGTCGATGCGTCGGGCGTCGAACGTGTCCGGCTGAAACATCTCCAGCTGGTTGATCGCGTTCGACGTGATGTAGTTCGCGCCGACCGGCCAGCCCTGCGCCTGATACCAGCGGTTGGCGCGCTCGGCGGACCAGCGGGCCGCCTGCGGAGAGGTGCCGGGCGCGGGCTGCGCCGCCGCGCGTGGTGCTTTGGCCAGTGCGGCGCCTCCTGCCAGTAGCAGCGGTATCTTCAGCACCGTGCGGCGGTGCACGAAGTCACCGCGAGTCCCCCGGTCGATGTGCTCACCCTTGCTCTCGGAGTCGAGACCTTACCCAAGAGCAATCGTACCCGCCTGCCACACAACGAGTTTCGGTTTTGGTGGCCAGCGGCCCCGGAATTTGTCAGAAGCAGTGCTCGTCGGCGGGAAAAGCGCCCTCGGCCACCTCTTGCGCATATTGCATTGCGGCCCGTCGCAATTCCCCACCGATGTCGGCGAACCGCTTGACGAAGCGGGCCGCCTTGCCGCTGCTGACGCCGGCCATGTCCTGCCAGACCAGTACCTGGCCGTCGCAGTTCGGGCCCGCCCCGATGCCGATGGTCGGGATGGTCAGCTTGCCGGTGATCTGGGTGGCGAGTTCGGCGGGCACCATCTCCATCACGACGGAGAACGCACCGGCTTCGGCGACCGCGATCGCGTCGGCGACGGTCTGTTCCGCTCCGTCGCCGCGGCCCTGCACCCTGAAGCCACCCAGGCTGTTCACGCTTTGCGGCGTGAACCCGATGTGGGCCATCACGGGGATGCCCGCCGCGGTGAGGCAGGCGATCTGCTCGGCCACCCGCTCGCCGCCCTCGAGCTTGACGGCGTGCGCGCCGCCCTCCTTCATGAAGCGGGTGGCGGAGGCCAAGGCCGCCGCCGGTCCCGCCTCGTAGCTGCCGAACGGCAGGTCCGCGACGACCAGGGCGTGCCGGGCGCCGCGCACCACGCCGCGCACCAACGGGATCATCTCGTCGATGGAGACGGGCACGGTGGTGTCGTACCCGTAGACGACGTTGGCGGCCGAGTCGCCCACCAGCAGGACCGGAATGCCGGCCTCGTCGAAGATCCGTGCGGTCGAATAGTCGTAGGCCGTGAGCATGGCCCACTTGTGCCCTTCGGCCTTCATCTTCTGCAGGTGGTGGGTGCGGATCTTGGTGAGCGGCTGCGAGTGCTCGGGCGTGCTTGCACCATAAACGTTCTGCTCAGACATCATTGTCCCTAGTGCTGGTCGGGTCGACCCTCGTGGCCCTGATCGGGTCCCCGGGTTCGTCTGACGGTGCCATTCTGCCATCTCCGCTGCGCCGTCGCACCGTCCGTGTGATGTGAGACATACCATGCGGGCATGCAGCGGCTCAGCGGACTCGACGCCAGCTTCCTCTACCTGGAGACCTCGTCGCAGCCCATGCACGTGTGCTCGATCATGGAGCTGGACACCTCGACCATGCCCGGCGGGTACACCTTCGACCGGCTGCGCGACGCGCTCTCGCTCCGCATCAAGGCCATCCCGGAGTTCCGCGAGAAGCTGGCCAACAGCCCGCTGAATCTCGACCATCCGGTCTGGGTCGACGACGAGAACTTCCTCCTTGACCGGCATCTGCACCGCATCGCATTGCCGGCGCCCGGCGGCCGGGCCGAGCTCGCGGAGATCTGCGGTCACATCGCCGAGTCGCCGTTGGACCGGCGCCGCCCGCTGTGGGAGATGTGGGTCATCGAAGGCGTGGCGGGCACCGACTGCCATCGTGACGGGCGGCTGGCGGTGATGACCAAGGTGCACCATGCCGGCGTCGACGGGGTGACCGGCGCCAACCTGATGTCGCAGCTGTGCAGCACCGAAGCCGACGCGCCGCCTCCGGACCCGGCCGGCGGGGTCGGCGGCGCCAGCGGATGGCAGATCGCTGCGGGCGGGCTCGTCCGGTTCGCCGCCCGGCCGCTGCAGCTGGCCAATGTGGTGCCCGACACCGTCTCCTCGGTGGTCGCGACGCTGCGGCGGGCGCTGGAGGGCCAAGCCATGGCGCGGCCGTTCGCCGCGCCGGCGACCGTGTTCAACGCCCGGATCACGGACCGCCGGAACATCGCCTACGCCGAATTGAATCTCGGCGACGTCAAGGCGGTGAAGAACCATTTCGGCGTGAAAGTCAACGACGTGGTGATGGCGCTGGTTTCCGGCGTGCTGCGCCAATTCCTGGCCGACCGAGACGCTTTGCCGGACTCGCCCCTGGTGGCGTCGGTGCCGGTCTCGGTGCACGGCAAATCCGACCGGCCCGGCCGCAACCAGGTGTCGGCGATGTTCTCCAGCCTGCACACCGACGTCGCGGATCCCGCGGAGCGCCTCAGGGCCATCGCCCATGCGAATTCGGTTGCCAAGGAACACAGTTCCGCCATCGGCGCCTCGCTGTTGCAGGATTGGACGCAATTCGCGGCGCCCGCCGTTTTCGGCATCGCGATGCGGCTCTACGCCAGGACGCGGTTCACCGACACCATGCCGGTGCACAACCTGGTGGTGTCCAACGTGCCTGGCCCGCAGGTCCCGCTGTACATGCTGGGCTGCGAGGTCAAGGCGATGTATCCGCTGGGGCCGATCTTCCACGGGTCCGGACTCAACATCACCGCCATGTCCCTGCAGGGCAAGTTGGACATCGGGTTGCTCTCGTGCCCGGATCTGTTGCCGGACTTGTGGGAGATGGCCGACGAGTTTGCGGTGGCGATGGAAGAGCTGCTGGCGGTCACCCGGTAGCCGGACGGTGGTGCCGCTCATGAGGATCTCAGGTTTCCTCTGGCAGCATATGTTGGCATGGGTCTGTCTCGCCGCGTCAAGGTCGCGCGCACGCTGCTGGTTTGGACAACGGTCGCGGCCGTAGCGCTCCTCCTCGCGGGTTGCGTGCGCGTCGTCGGTGGGCGCGCCGTGCTGGCCGAGCCGAAGCTGGGGCAGGCGGTGGAGTGGACACCGTGCCGTTCGGCGAACCCGAAGGCCAAGATTCCGCCCGGCGCGCTGTGCGGCAAGCTGGCCGTGCCCGTCGACTACAACCACCTCGACGGTGACGTGGCGACGCTGGCGATGATTCGCTTCCCCGCCACCGGGGACAAGGTAGGCTCGTTGGTGATCAACCCCGGCGGTCCCGGCGAATCCGGCATCGAGGCCGCGCTGGGCGTCGTGCAGTCGCTGCCCAAGCGGGTCCGCGAACGGTTCGACCTGGTGGGCTTCGACCCGCGCGGGGTCGGGTCGTCGCGGCCGGCGGTCTGGTGCAACTCCGACGCCGACAACGACCGGCTGCGCACCGAGCCCAACGTCGACTACAGCCCGGCGGGCGTGGCCCACATCGAGGACGAGACCAAAGAATTCGTCAGCCGCTGCGTCGACAAGATGGGCAAGAACTTTCTGGCCAACATCGGCACCGTCAACGTCGCGCGTGATCTGGACGCGATCCGCGCGGCCCTCGGCGACGACAAGCTGACCTACCTCGGCTACTCCTATGGCACGCGGATCGGCTCGGCCTACGCCGAGGCGTACCCGGACAAGGTGCGGGCGATGATCCTCGACGGGGCCGTCGACCCCAACGCCGACCCGATCGAGGCGGACCTGCGGCAGGCCAAAGGATTTCAGGACGCGTTCAACGACTACGCCACCGAGTGCGCGAAGCAACCGACCTGCCCGCTGGGCACCGACCCGGCCAAAGCCGTCGACGTCTACCACAGCCTGGTCGACCCGCTCGTCGACCCCAACAACCCGATGGTCGGCAGGCCGGCGCCGACGAACGACCCACGGGGACTGAGCTATAGCGACGCCATCGTCGGCACCATCATGGCGCTGTACTCGCCGACGTTGTGGCATCACCTGACCGACGGGCTGAGCGAACTGGTCAACCACCGGGGCGACACCCTGCTGGCCCTGGCCGACATGTACATGCGGCGCGACGCGCACGGCCATTACACCAACGCCACCGACGCCCGGGTCGCCATCAACTGCGTCGATCAGCCGCCGATCACCGACCGGGCCAAGGTGATTGACGAAGACCGGCGCTCGCGGGAGATCGCGCCGTTCATGAGCTACGGCACGTTCACCGGCGACGCGCCCCTGGGCACCTGTGCGTTCTGGCCGGTACCGCCGACCAGCAAGCCGCACACCATCTCCGCGCCCGGCCTGGCGCCGACCGTGGTGGTGTCGACCACCCACGACCCGGCGACCCCGTACAAGGCCGGCGTCGATCTGGCCAACCAGCTGCGCAGTTCGCTGCTCACCTACGACGGCACCCAGCACACGGTCGTGTTCCAGGGCGACGGGTGCATCGACAACTACGTCACGGCGTATCTGGTCGGCGGCGCCACGCCCCCCAGCGGGGCAAAGTGCTAGTGCGCGTACGGGTCTGAGTCCGAGCGCAATCCAACGCGCCGGTGCGGCGCAGACGAGACCAAGGCGTAACCGTTTCGCGCCGCTTCGGGTACCGGAGGCTGACACGATGACAGCCATGTCGCGCCTGAGAACCTTGAGCTCGGCGCTGCTGTCATTCGGGCTGTTGGTCGGGCAATCCGCGGTGGGACAGCCGGTGGCGGGCGCCACCCCCGAACCGGGTGCGGGGCAGACCCCGGCACCCAGGCCGTCCGCCGCGACGCCGCAGACCTGGGGGAGTTGCGGTCAATTCGCCACGGACACAAAGGATGTCCCCACCGCGCAGTGCACCACCGTCTCCGTCCCGGTCGACTACGACAATCCCGGTGCGGGACAAGCCAACCTGGCGGTGATCCGCGTCCCGGCGACCGGCCAGCGGATCGGCTCGCTGTTGGTCAACCCGGGCGGCCCCGGCGGGTCGGCGGTCGACATGGTGGCCGGCATGGCGTCGGATCTCGAGAGCTCTCCCATCCGGCGCAACTTCGACCTGGTCGGCTTCGACCCGCGGGGCGTTGGCCACTCGACCCCGGCCCTGCGCTGCCGGACGGACGCCGAGTTCGACGCCTACCGGCGCGAGCCCATGGTCGACTACAGCCCGGCCGGGGTGGCGCACATCGAACAGCTCTACCAACAGGTGGCTCAGCAGTGTGTTTCCCGGATGGGGACCGGGTTTCTGGCCAACGTCGGCACCGCGTCGGTGGCGCGCGACATGGACATGGTCCGCCAGGCGCTGGGCGACGATCAGATCAACTACCTCGGCTACAGCTACGGCACCGAGCTGGGCACCGCGTACCTGGAGCGCTTCGGTGCCCACGTTCGGACGATGGTGCTCGACGGCGCCATCGACCCCACGGTCGGCCCGGTCGACGAAAACGTCCAGCAGATGGCGGGATTCCAAACCGCCTTCAACGACTACGCCGCCGACTGCGCCCGCTCGGCGGGCTGCCCGCTGGGCACCGACCCGGCCCAATTCATCAACCGCTACCACGCGCTGGTCGACCCGCTGGTGGCCAAGCCGGGCCGCACCTCGGACCCTCGCGGCCTGAGCTACGCCGACGCGACCACCGGCACCATCAACGCGCTTTACACCCCGGCGCACTGGAAGTACCTGACCAGTGGGCTGCTCGGGCTGCAGCGCGGCACCGACGCCGGCGACCTGCTGCTACTCGCCGACGACTACGAGGGCCGCGACCGCAGCGGGCACTACACAAACGATCAGGATGCTTTCAATGCGATCCGGTGCGTCGACGCGCCCACGCCGAAGGACTCGGCGAGCTGGGTGTCCGCCGATCAGCGCATCCGTCAGGCGGCCCCGTTCCTGAGCTACGGCCAGTTCACCGGGAACGCGCCCCGCGACCTGTGCGCGCTGTGGCCGGTGCCGGCCACGTCGACGCCGCACGCCGCCTCACCCGCGGCGCCCGGCAAGGTCGTCGTCGTCTCCACCACGCACGACCCCGCCACCCCTTACCAGGCCGGGGTCAACCTGGCGCGCCAGCTGGGCGGGCCGCTGATCACCTACGACGGGACGCAGCACACCGCGGTGTTCAACGGCGACCAGTGCGTGGACTCTGCCGTCACGCGCTACCTCGTCGCGGGCACGCTGCCGCCCCCGGCCTACCGGTGCCATTCCTGACCGCACTGAGCAGCATGTTTGCAATGTTCGCAATTGTTCCGATCGCGCGTCGGTAACACAGAATTAACAGCCGTTGCCTACTGTTTCGGTTATGGATCGCCAGAAGGAATTCGTCCTCCGCACCCTGGAGGAACGGGATATCCGCTTTGTTCGGCTCTGGTTCACGGATGTGCTCGGCACGCTCAAGTCGGTGGCCATCGCCCCGGCCGAACTGGAAGGCGCCTTCGAGGAGGGCATCGGGTTCGACGGCTCCTCGATCGAGGGCTTCTCGCGAGTCTCGGAATCCGACACCGTGGCCAACCCCGACCCCTCGACCTTCCAGGTGCTGCCGTGGGCTTCCGGCGGCCATCACCACTCGGCCAGGATGTTCTGCGACATCACCATGCCCGACGGCTCGCCCTCCTGGGCCGACCCGCGGCACGTGCTGCGCCGGCAGCTGCAGAAAGCCAATGACCTGGGCTTTTCCTGCTACGTCCACCCCGAGATCGAGTTCTTCCTGCTGAAGCCCGGCCCCGACGACGGGTCGCGGCCCGTGCCCGTCGACACGGCCGGCTACTTCGACCAGGCCGTGCACGACTCGGCGTCGAACTTCCGCCGCCACGCGATCGAGGCGCTGGAGTTCATGGGGATCTCGGTGGAATTCAGCCACCACGAGGGTGCGCCCGGCCAGCAGGAGATCGACCTGCGGTTCGCCGACGCACTGTCCATGGCCGACAACGTGATGACGTTCCGCTACGTCATCAAGGAGGTCGCCATCGAGAACGGCGCGCGGGCGTCGTTCATGCCCAAGCCGTTCGCCGAGCACCCCGGCTCGGCCATGCACACCCACATGAGCCTGTTCGAGGGCGACGTCAACGCCTTCCACAGCCCCGACGACCCGCTGCAGCTGTCCGATGTGGGCAAGTCGTTCATCGCCGGGATTCTGGAACACGCCTCGGAGATCAGCGCCGTGACGAACCAGTGGGTGAACTCCTACAAGCGACTGGTGCACGGGGGCGAGGCGCCCACCGCGGCGTCGTGGGGCGCGGCCAACCGGTCCGCACTGGTGCGGGTGCCGATGTACACCCCGCACAAGACGTCGTCGCGCCGCGTCGAGGTGCGCAGTCCCGACTCGGCCTGCAACCCCTACCTGACCTTCGCCGTGCTGCTGGCGGCCGGCCTGCGCGGGGTGGAGAAGGGCTACGTGCTGGGCCCGCAGGCCGAGGACAACGTGTGGGACCTGACACCCGAGGAGCGGATCGCGATGGGCTACCGCGAGCTGCCCACCAGCCTCGACAGCGCCCTGAAAGCCATGGAGGCCTCCGAACTCGTGGCGGAAACGTTGGGGGAGCACGTCTTTGACTTCTTCCTGCGCAACAAGCGCAGGGAGTGGGCCAACTACCGCAGCCACGTCACGCCCTACGAGCTGAGTACCTACCTGTCGCTGTAACGGCGCCGGCCTCGTCGGGTCGCCCGCCTTTCACCGTTGCGGCAGGCGGGTTGCGATACCGTCGTGGTCGTGACCAAACCCGCGACGCAGCGCCCCCGGCTGCCCAGCGTGGGGCGGCTCGGCCTGGTCGATCCTCCAGCGGGCGATCGCCTGACGCAGCTGGGTTGGTATGACCACGACGACCAGGCCCACGTCGACCTGCTGTGGTCGCTGTCGCGCGCACCAGACCCCGACGCCGCATTGCGGGCCCTGATTCGGCTGGCGGAGAACCCCGAGACCGGCTGGGACGAGCTCAACGCCGCGTTGCTCACCGAGCGCCCGCTGCGCGGGCGGCTGTTCGCGGTACTCGGCTCTTCGCTAACGCTGGGCGATCACCTGGCCGTGCACCCGCAGTCGTGGAAACTGTTGCGCGGCAAGGCGAAACTGCCCTCGCACGAGGAGCTGTGTGCGTCGTTCACCGCGTGCGTCGACGAGGCGTCGGGCGACTCCGCGTCGGCAGTGCCGCGGCTGCAAACCCTGTACCGCGACCACCTGCTGCTCCTGGCCGCGCTCGATCTGGCCGCGACGGTCGAGGACGAACCGGTGCTGCCGTTCGCCGTGGTGGGCGCCCAGCTGTCGGACCTGGCGGACGCCGCCCTGGCCGCCGCGCTGCGGCTGGCCGAGGCGACGGTGTGCGGCGACCGGACGTCGCCACGGCTGGCGGTCATCGCGATGGGCAAATGCGGTGCTCGCGAACTGAACTACGTCAGCGACGTCGACGTCATCTTCGTCGGCGAGCGCGCCGACGCGGTGACCACCCGGCTGGCCAGCGAGATGATGCGGGTGGCCTCGTCGGCCTTCTTCCAGGTGGACGCCGGGCTCCGGCCCGAGGGCCGCAGCGGGGAGCTGGTCCGCACGGTCGAATCGCACATCGCCTACTACCAGCGCTGGGCGAAGACCTGGGAGTTCCAGGCGTTGCTGAAAGCCCGCGCGGCCGTGGGTGATCGGGAGCTCGCCGAGCGTTACCTGAGCGCGCTGATGCCGATGGTGTGGGTGGCCTGCGAGCGTGAGGATTTCGTGGTCGAGGTGCAGGCGATGCGCCGCCGGGTCGAGCAGCTGGTGCCCGCCGACGTGCGCGGCCGCGAGATCAAACTGGGCAGCGGCGGCCTGCGCGACGTGGAGTTCGCGGTGCAGCTGCTGCAGCTGGTGCACGGCCGCAGTGACGAGTCGCTGCACGTGGCGTCCACCGTGGACGCGCTGGCCGCGCTGGGCCAGGGCGGCTACGTCGGGCGCGAGGACGCGGCGAACCTGACCGCTTCCTACGAGTTCCTGCGGCTCCTCGAGCACCGGCTGCAGCTGCAGCGGCTCAAGCGCACCCACCTGCTGCCCGATGCCGACGACGAGGAGGCGGTGCGCTGGCTGGCGCGGGCCGCGCACATCCGGCCCGACGGCCGGCACGACGCGGCGGGCGTGCTGCGCGAGGAGCTGCGCCACCAGAACCTGCGCGTGTCGCAGCTGCACGCCAAGCTCTTCTACCAGCCGCTGCTGGAATCGATCGGCCCGGCCGGGCTGGAGATCGGTCACGGCATGACCTCGGAGGCCGCCGAACGGCAGCTCGCCGCGCTCGGCTACGAGGGCCCGCAGACCGCGCTGAAACACATGTCGGCGCTGGTCAATCAGAGCGGCCGGCGGGGCCGGGTGCAGTCGGTGCTGTTGCCCAGGCTGCTGAACTGGATGTCGTACGCCCCCGACCCCGATGGCGGGCTGTTGGCCTACCGGCGCCTGTCCGAGGCGCTGGCCGCGGAGACCTGGTACCTGTCCACGCTGCGCGACAAGCCCGCGGTGGCCAAGCGGCTCATGCACGTGCTGGGCACGTCCGCCTACGTGCCGGACCTATTGATGCGCGCGCCCAGGGTGATTCAGGATTACAGCGACGGACCGGCCGGGCCCAAACTGCTCGAGACGGACCCCGCCGTGGTGGCCCGGGCGCTGATCGCCTCGGCCGGCCGGCACCCCGACGCGGTGCGCGCGATCGCCGCCGCCCGCACGCTGCGCCGGCGCGAACTGGCCCGCATCGGGTCGGCCGACCTGCTCGGTTTCCTCGAGGTCACCGAGGTGTGCCGAGGGGTCACCTCGGTGTGGGTCGCCGTGCTGCAGGCCGCGTTGGACGCCATCATTCGTGCCAACCTTCCCAAGGACGGCTCCGAAAAAGGAAGGGCGCCGGCGGCGATAGCGGTGATCGGCATGGGCCGGCTGGGCGGCGCCGAGCTGGGCTACGGGTCCGACGCCGACGTGATGTTCGTGTGCGAGGCGGCGGCCGGTGTCGAGGACTCGGTGGCGATCCGGTGGTCGACGACGGTCGCCGAGCAGGTGCGCACGTTGCTGGGCACGCCCAGCGTCGACCCGCCGCTCGAGGTGGACGCCAACCTGCGGCCCGAGGGCCGCCAGGGTCCGCTGGTGCGCACGCTGGGTTCCTATGCCGCCTACTACGCGCAGTGGGCGCAGCCGTGGGAAATCCAGGCCCTGCTGCGGGCGCACGCGGTCGCCGGCGACGCGGACCTGGGCCAGCGGTTCTTGTTGATCGCCGACAAGACGCGTTACCCGGCCGACGGGGTGTCCGCCGAGGCGGTGCGGGAGATCCGCCGCATCAAGGCCCGGGTGGACGCCGAGCGGTTGCCGCGCGGCGCGGACCCGAACACGCACACCAAGCTGGGCCGCGGCGGACTGGCCGACGTCGAATGGACCGTGCAGCTGATGCAGTTGCGGCACGCGCACGAGATTCCCGCGCTGCACAACACCTCGACGCTGCAATGCCTCGACGCGATCGCGGCGGCCGAGCTGGTGCCCGCCGAGGAGGTCGACCTGCTCCGGCAGGCGTGGCTGACGGCAACCCGGGCGCGCAACGCGCTGGTGTTGGTCCGCGGCAAGCCCACCGACCAGTTGCCGGGGCCGGGGCGCCAGCTCAATGCGGTCGCGGTGGCCGCGGGCTGGCCGACAGACGACGGCGGGGAGTTCCTGGACAACTATCTGCGGGTGACGAGGCGGGCAAAAGCCGTGGTACGGAAGGTGTTTGGGAGTTGAGTCAGGAGACCGGCGCGCTGGACGCCACATTCGAGGTACTCAGCGCGGCGGAGGCGCAACGGGTGACGGCCAGGTATGCGCCGCTGGCCGACGCGGTCCGGGAGCTCATCGACGCCACCATCCACACCGCCGCCGACGACGACGTCGTCGCCGACGCGCGCTCCACCATCGAGGCCGTCACCAAGTCGTTGCGGCAACAAACCCGGCCGACCGGGGTGAGCTACCGCGTCGACGGCAGCCGCCCGCTGACGCTGGGAAACGCCGCGATCGGCCTGGGCAATCCGATCGCCCCGCCCCTGATCATCCACCACGACGGCGGCGGCCGTTGCTGGAGCGAGTTCGTCCTCGGCGCGGCCTACGAGGGCCCGCCCAAGCTGGTGCACGGCGGCGTCAGCGCCCTGGTGCTCGACCACCTGCTCGGCGAGGCGGCCAGCGAGGGGCTGTCCAAGGCGCGTTTCACCGGCACCATCACCGTGAAGTACCTGCGCGGCACGCCGTTGGGCCCGCTTCGTTGCGACGCCTGGGTGGAAGGCAAGGAGGGCCGCAAAGTGTTTGCGCGCGGCACGATTTCGGACGCCGCCGGGGTCACCGTCGAGGCCGAGGGCGTGTTCATCGAGCCGGCGTGGGCGCGGGAAGCCGAATGAAGTTCTACATCAGCAGCGCCTTCCTGAACACCCGGGAGATCATCGAACTCGCCAAGGCCGCCGACGAACTCGGCTACGACGGGATTGGAATCCCCGACCACGTCGTCAACCTGGAGACCCTGGACACCCCGTATCCCTACACCAAGGACGGGGAGCGCCGCTGGCAGCCGTTCACCGACTGGCCGGATCCCTGGGTCCTCGTCGGCGCGCTGGCTCAGGTCACCACCCGGCTGCGCTTCGTCAACACCGTCTACATTCCCGCGATGCGCAACCCGTATTCGGCGGCCAAAGCCATTGGCACCGCGGCGGTTCTGGCGTCGGGCCGGGTGGAACTCGGTATCGGCGTCGGCTGGTGCCGCGAGGAGTTCGCGTTGATGGGCGAGCCGTTCGAGGCGCGCGGGAAGCGGACCGACGAGATCATCGAGTTGATGCGGGCGCTGTGGCAGCCCGGCTGGACCGAATTCGAGGGCGCGTTCTTTTCCGCACCGCGGCTGGAAATGGAGCCGACGCCGCCGCCGATACCGGTGTACGTCGGCGGCCTCAGTGACATCGCGCTGCGTCGCGCCGCCCGCAACGACGGCTGGATCGGCGATCTGATCAAGACCGAACGCGCCATCGAGGCGGTGGGCAAGCTGCGGGAGCTGCGGGCCGAAAAGGGTTTGTCGATGGACGATTTCACCGTCCTGACGCCGCTGACCGACGCCTTCACGACCGCCGACTACCGGCGGGCCGCCGACGCCGGCATCACCGGCATCATCACCATGCCGTGGATGTTCTACGCCGGGCCGGATGCGTCGTTGGAGGACAAGATCGACGGCATGCGGCGCTTCCGCAAGGACCTCGCGCTCGACGGCTAGTTCTCGCCTCCCGGCCTTTTCGCCTCTTCGCCACCTCTTCGCCACGACACATAACCTACGGCGAAGACACGCCGTGAACGTGCGCCATGGTTTATGTCTCGCGAGCTCGGGCGGGCGGTTTGTAATCCCTCGCCGGCCTGAAAGAATGATCCGCATGCCGACCGGCCTCGTGCGTCCGGCGTCCGCGCGGGACGCGGAGGCGTGCCTCGGCGTCTACCGGCCGTATGTCGAGGACACGGCCATCAGTTGGGAAATCGAGGTCCCCAGCGTCGGGGAGATGGCCGCCCGCATCGCCGACGCCCATGAATGGCTGGTGCTCGAGCGGGACGGTGGCGTCGTGGGTTTCGCCTACGGCCATGTGTTCTGGCGACTGCCCAGCTTCCGGTGGTCGGTCGAGACCGGAATCTACGTCGACCGCGATCGGCACCGCACGGGTGCGGGCCGCCAACTCTATGCGGAGCTACTGCGCCGGCTCGGCGAGCGGGGGTACCGGCAGGCATTTGCCGGCATCACCCAGCCGAACGAGGGCAGCAACGCATTTCACCGGTCGTTCGGGTTCCGCGACGCCGGCCTCTATCGCCGCGTCGAATGGAAACACGGCCGCTGGCACGACGTCGCGTGGATGCAACTCGACCTGGGTGGCGGCGCCGAACCCGACGAGCCCCCCGGGTCGATCGTGATCGGTTAGCGGCCCCCGCCGGCTCCGCCGCCGACGAAGCCTCCGCCGGCTCCGCCGCCCACGAAGCCCCCGCCGGCACCGCCGCCCACGAAGCCTCCGCCCGCTCCGCCACCGAAGCGGCCTCCGCCGGCTCCGCCGCCCATGCGGCTTCCGACCATTGTCTGTGCGGTGCTGATTGTCATGCGCTTGAAGCTAGCCCCCCACACGTTGCGGCCGCAAGGCTTTAAATCTGAACTTTCGGCTTCGACGAGCACGGTTTGCGGCCTCAGCCGCTTCCGTTGCGGCGGCTGGCTTTTGGTGTCGGGCGGCCCACCCCGGCCCCGGGCCGGGTCCGAGCGCCGGTCCGGGTCCCAGCCTGGGGCCCGGCTCAGGGCGATTCGGACCCGGCGCCGGTGACGGTCCGGGCGCCGGCGATGGACCGGGGCGCCGCGGCGGCCGCTAACCCGGGAGCCGCACAACCGAAACCACCCGCGCGGCGGTCGCCGACGCGGGTGGTTTCGGTTGCGGATTAAACGTCGTAGTAGAGCGCGAACTCGTAGGGGTGCGGGCGGATCTGCACCGGCAGGATCTCGTTCTCGCGCTTGAAGCTGATCCACGTCTCGATCAGGTCGGGCGTGAAAACGCCGCCCTCGGTGAGGTATTCGTGGTCCTCTTCCAGACGGTCGATCACCGCGGACAGCTGGGTGGGCGCCTGCGGGATGTTGGCGGCCTCTTCCGGCGGAAGCTCGTAGAGGTCCTTGTCCACCGGGGCCTGCGGCTCGATCTTGTTCTTGATGCCGTCCAGCCCGGCCATCAGCATCGCCGAGAACGCCAGGTACGGGTTGCCCGACGAGTCGGGGCAACGGAACTCGAGGCGCTTGGCCTTCGGGTTGCTGCCGGTGATCGGGATACGCACGCACGCCGAGCGGTTGCGCTGGCTGTAGACCAGGTTGATCGGCGCCTCATAACCCGGGACCAGTCGCTTGTAGGAGTTGACGGTCGGGTTGGTGAAGGCCAGCAGTGACGGGGCGTGGTGCAGCAGACCGCCGATGTAGTGCCGCGCGGTGTCCGACAGGCCGGCGTAACCGGTCTCGTCGTACATCAGCGGGCTGCCGTCCTTCCACAGCGACTGGTGCGTGTGCATGCCGGAGCCGTTGTCACCGAACAGCGGCTTGGGCATGAACGTGACGGTCTTGCCGTTCTGCCAGGCGGTGTTCTTGACGATGTACTTGTACAGCTGCATGTCGTCGGCGGCGTGCAGCAAAGTGTTGAACTTGTAGTTGATCTCGGCCTGCCCGCCGCTGCCCACCTCGTGGTGGCCCTTCTCCAGGCTGAAGCCGGCCTTGATCAGGTTCGACAGCATCTGGGCGCGCAGGTCGACGTAGTGGTCGACGGGGGCGACCGGGAAGTACCCACCCTTGGGGCGGACCTTGTAGCCGCGGTTGGGGGTGCCGTCGTTCTCGGTGGGCTCGCCGGTGTTCCACCAGCCCGAGATCGCGTCGACCTCGTAGAAGGAGCCGTTGGTGCGTGAGTCGAAGCTGACCGAGTCGAAGATGTAGAACTCTGCCTCGGCGCCGAAGTAGGCGGTGTCCGCGACGCCGGTGCTGATCAGGTAGTTCTCGGCCTTGCGCGCGATGTTGCGCGGGTCACGCGAGTAGGGCTCGAGCGTGAACGGGTCGTGCACGAAGAAGTTCAGGTTCAGCGTCTTGTGTTCGGTGAACAGGTCGATCTGCGCCGTCGCGGGGTCGGGCAGGAGCAGCATGTCGGATTCGTGGATGGACTGGAATCCGCGAATCGAGGAGCCGTCGAAGGCCAGGCCGTCCTCGAAGACGCTCTCGTCGAAGAACGAAACCGGAATCGTGAAGTGCTGCATGATGCCTGGCAAGTCACAGAACCGAACGTCGACAAACTCGACGTCCTCGTCCTTTACGAGTTTGAAAACGTCGTCGGGCGTCGTTTCCGTCACAGAAATGCTCCTTTACTTGGTGAGATCCGCGGCCTGACGCTATGGAGCAGATGTTGCCCGCCAGTCAACCCCGTGTTGCGCGCACGTTACGCGACCCATGTTGTTCACAAAAGAGGCGCCGTCACCGGCGGGTTCTATTGTGGGGCCATGGACCGCTGGATCGTAACTCTTCCGGTGCCCCGGCGCAGCGTTCGGTCGGGGTCGCGGGACGCGCTCGTCGCCGAGTCGAAGCCCGGCTCCAGACGATGACGCCGGACTCGCCGTCCACCTATCCCGGCGAGCGGCTGGGCCTGCCGCAGACCGGACCCGGTTCGCTGGCCCCGATGGGCCGCCGGCTGGGCGCGCTGATGATCGACTGGCTGATCTCGTACGGCCTGGCCGCGCTGGCCATGCGCTTCGGCTTGTTCTCCGAACACATGCTGTCGACGGCGGTGCTGGGCATCTGGTTCGTGCTCGGCGTGGTTTCGGTGCGGCTGTTCGGCTTCACGCCCGGTCAGTTGGTGCTGGGTCTACGGGTGGTGACGGTCGACGGGCGCGGGGCGGTCGGCGTCGTCCGGGCGGTGGTGCGGGGCGGGCTCGTCGGGATGGTCGTCCCGGCGTTGTTCACCGATTGGGACGGCCGCGGTATGCAGGACCGGCTGACCGCGACGGCGGTCGTCCGGCGCTGATTGGCTCCGATCTGGCTACTTACGCCGCACGGTGCGCTGCACACCACGCATCTTGCCGGCGTTCGGGAGCGGGCCCTTCGGCAGGACGGCGGCGCCGGCCCGCGTGCCCAGGGCGGCCAACCGGGACTCCAGCGTGTCCATCTGTTTGGCGGTGATGTTGGCCGGCAGGCGGTTGAGGTGGCGCTCCAATTTGGCCAGCGGAACCTCGTCTTCGCCGTTGCCGACGACCAGGTCGTAGATCGGCACATCGCCGATCAGGCGCGCGGTGCGTTTCTTCTCCTGGGCCAGCAGCGGGCGGACCCGGGCCGAGGATCCCTCGCCGACCAGGATGACGCCGGGACGGCCGATCACCCGGTGCACCGCGTCGAGGTGACCGGTCGCGGCCACCCCGGGCGTCACCCGCCACTTGCCGCGCAGGTTGTCCAAAGCCCATGCGGCCGCGCCGGTTTGGCCCTCGGCCTTGCTGTAGACGCTCTTCTGCGCGCGACGGCCGAAGACGATGAACGCGGCCAGCGCGCCCAGCACCACGCCGAGTGGGATCAGGGTGATCATCGTCAACCCGCCGGCCCACACACCGACCGCCACCGAGATGCCCACGATGACGACGAAGGCGCCGATCATGTACGGCAGCAGTCGCTTGTCCTCGCGGCGCTGCAGGTTGAACGCCTGCCACAGCTGGGCGCGGCGCTCCTTCGCGGCGGCCTTGCGCGCGGCCTGCGCCTGTGCCCGGGCGGCCTTGTTCTCAGCGGCGGTGCGGGGTTTAGCCATAGTCAAAGGATACGTATCGGCGCGGGCCGCCACGGCGGCGCGGCAGGTTCAGGCGCGGGTGCGCGCCGCTTGCTCGTAGAGCCGGCCCGCCCGGTAGGACGATCGCACCAGCGGCCCGGCCAGCACCCCGGAGAAGCCCAGCCCTTCGGCGTCGCGGGCGAACTCGACGAATTCCTCGGGCCGCACCCAGCGCTCGACCGGGTGGTGCCGGGTGGACGGACGCAGGTACTGGGTGATGGTGACGATGTCGCAGCCGGCGCCCCGCAGGTCGGCCAGGGCGGTGCGCACCTCGTCGGCGGTCTCGCCCAGCCCGAGGATGAGGTTGCTCTTGGTGACCAACCCGAACTCGCGTGCCGCGGCGATGACGTCCAGGCTGCGCCGGTAGCTGAACGCGGGCCGGATCCGCTTGAAGATCCGCGGCACGGTTTCGACGTTGTGCGCCAACACTTCCGGGCGTGATTCGAACACCTCGGCTAGCCGCGTGGGCTCACCGTTGAAGTCGGGGATCAACAGCTCCACCCCGGTCGACGGGTTGAGCTCCTTGATCGCGCGCACGGTCTCGGCGTAGAGCCAGGCCCCGCCGTCGGGCAGGTCGTCGCGGGCCACCCCGGTGATCGTGGCGTAGCGCAATCCCATGGTCTGCACGCTCTCGGCGACGCGCCTGGGCTCGTCGCGGTCCAGGGCGGCGGGCTTGCCGGTGTCGATCTGGCAGAAGTCGCAGCGGCGGGTGCACTGGTCGCCGCCGATCAGGAACGTGGCCTCCCGGTCCTCCCAGCACTCGAAGATGTTGGGGCAGCCCGCCTCTTCGCAGACGGTGTGCAGGCCTTCGCGCTGCACCAGGCTTTTCAGCTGGGTGTATTCGGGCCCCATCCGGGCCCGCACCTTGATCCACGGCGGCTTGCGCTCGATCGGGGTTTGCGCATTGCGGACCTCCAGGCGCAAGAGCTTGCGGCCTTCGGGTGCGACAGTCACATCGCTGATGCTACGCGCGTGCCGGGGTGTTCCCGGACCGGCAGGACCCCGTCGAGGGCGTCGCAGACGGCGTTTGCGACGGCCGCGCGGACGTCCCCGACAGCCACCGGGCGCCGCAACTCGGCCGACAGCGAGGTCACGTCGGCGTCGGTGATGCCGCACGGCACGATCGTGCCGAACGCGTCGAGGTCGCAGTCACAGTTGAGCGCGAACCCGTGCAGGGTGGTCGCCCGCGAGACCCGCACACCGATGGCGCCGACCTTGCGGTCGGGCCGCCCGGCACCGCCCGGCACCCACACCCCGGACCGGCCGTGCACCCGGCACGTCTCCAGGCCCAGGTCGCCGCACACCTTGATCAGCGCCTCCTCGAGGCGCCGCACGTAATTCACCACGTCGAGCGGCTCGCTCAGGCCGATGATCGGATAGCCGACCAGCTGCCCCGGGCCGTGCCAGGTGATCTTGCCGCCGCGGTCGGTGTCGACTACGGGCGTGCCGTTCACCGGTCGTTCGTGCGGCTCGGTGCGCCGTCCCGCGGTGTAGACCGGCGGGTGCTCGAGCAGCAGCAGCGTGTCGCCGCCGCCGGCGACCCGGGCGTCGGCCAGCTCGCGCTGCAACTGCCAGGCCGTGCGGTATTCGACGGTTCCGAGCTGGCGGACGTCGATCGCGGCCCGGCTGGACCGGATGGAATCGATCACGTTCGCGACGCTACTCGCCGGGCAGGCAAGCCGCGACGCTGCGTCAGCCACGATCGCCGCTAGTCCGATGGCGGCGACCCGCTTCGCCCGGCTGCGCCGCGCTTGCGATCGCCGCTAGCCCGATGGCGGCGACCCGCTTCGCCCGGCTGCGCCGCGCTTGCGATCGCCGCTAGTCGTGGTCGCGCTGGGCGGTGGCGTAGCCGAGCGCCTCGCCGATGGTGTTGTGGTGGAACTCGAAACCCGCCCGCTCAAGCGCGGAGGGGATCGCGCGCTGGCCGATGAGCACGCCCTCCTCGGCGAACTCGCCGAGCGCGGCCCGCACCGCGAAGCCCGGCACCATCAGCGGGGTCGGGCGGTTGACCGCGCGGCCGAAGGCGGTGGTGAATTCGGCGTTGGTGACCGGCGCGGGCCCGGTCATGTTCACCGGGCCGGACAGCGCGGTGTTGGAGATCGCGAACAGCAGCGCCCGCACCTCGTCCTCCAGGGTGATCCACGACATGTATTGACGGCCGCTGCCCAGCCGCGCCCCCAGGCCCGCCCGGAACAACGGCCGCAACCGCCCCAGCGCGCCACCCGCCGGGGAGAACACCAGCCCGGTGCGGGCCAGCACCACCCGGGCGCCACCGTATTGGGCCGGCAGCGTCGCGGCCTCCCAGTCCTCGCACAGCTGGGCCAGGAAACCCTTTCCCGCCCGGTCGTTTTCGTCGACCACGCGGTCCTTGGTGTCCCCGTAGTAGCCCACCGCGCTGGCGTTGACCAGGGTCGCCACCCCGGCGTCGGCGACGGCATGCGCCAGCACTTCGGTGGGGGCGATGCGGCTGTCCCGCAGGCCCTGCTTGAAGGCGCCCGACCAGCGGCGCTGGCCGACGTTGACGCCGCACAGGTTGACGACGGCGTCGACGTCGCTGATCGCGTCGACGTCGAATTCGCCGCTCTCGGGGTTCCAGTGCAGCTCGTCGGAGTTCGACGGTGCCCGGCGCACGATGCGCAGCACCCGGTGGTCGGCCGCACGCAGGGCGGCGGTCAAGGCGGATCCGATCAGGCCGGATGAACCCGCGATCGCGATGACGGGCTTGGCCACGGTTCGCCAGTCCTCCTAGAGACCCAAGTCGGCCTCGAACGCTCCCTCTTCGAGCCGGTGCTTGATCGTGGTGAGGAAGCGTCCGGCGTCAGCGCCGTCGATGAGCCGATGGTCGTAGGTCAGTGGGAGATAGCAGATGGAGCGGACGCCGATGGACTCGTTGCCGAATTCGTCGACGATCACCCGGGGCCGCTTCACGATCGCCCCGGTGCCCAGCATGGCCGCCTGCGGCGGCACCAGGATGGGGGTGTCGAACAAGGCGCCCTGGCTGCCGATGTTAGTGATCGTGAAGGTGCCGCCGGACAGTTCGTCGGGCTTGAGGTCGCCCGACCGGGCGCGCGCGGCGATGTCGGCGATGGCCCGCGCCAGCCCGGCCAGCGACAGGTCGCCGGCGTTGTGGATGACGGGGGAGAGCAGCCCCTGATCGGTGTCGACGGCGAAGCCGAGATGCTCGGCGTCGTAGTAGGTGATCTCCTTGGTCTGCTCGTTGTAGCTGGCGTTGATGTTGGGGTGGATCTTCAGCGCATCGATCACCGCCCTGGCGATGAACGGCAGGAAGGTCAGGTTGACCCCCTCGCGCTCGGCGAACGCGGACTTCGCCCTGGCCCGCAATCCGACGATCCGGGTCATGTCGACCTCGTGCGTCTGGGTGAGCTGGGCGGTGGCCTGCAGGGATTCCCGGGTCTTGTTCGCCGTGAGTTGGCGGATCCGGCTCGCCTTCTGCGTGGTGCCGCGCAGGTGCGCCAACGCCGGCGCCGGGGTGGGCGCGGCCGCCGGGGCGGGCTTGCCGTCGGCGGCGGGTGCCTGGGCCTGGGCCGCGGCGGGCGCCTGGGCGGGGGCGGGCGCCTTCTGGGCCTGCTGCTTCTTCTCCGCGGCGGCGAGCACGTCCTGCTTGCGGATGCGGCCACCGACTCCGGTGCCGGTGATCTCGGTCAGGTCGACGCCGTTCTCGGTGGCCAGCTTGCGCACCAGCGGGGTCACATACGGCGCACCGTCCGGGCCCGAGCCGCTGGGCTCGGCGGCCGGCTGCGCTTGCGCCGGTTGGGCTTTCGGCGCGGGCGCCGGCTGGGACACCGGCTGAGGTTCGGGCTTCGGCTCGGCCTTGGGTGCTTCGGCCTTGGGTGCTTCGGGCGCCGGCTCGGGCTTGGGTTCCGGTTTGGGAGCCGGCGGGGGAGTGGGGGCGGACGCGGCCTCGGAGCCGGTGCCGATCCGCGCCAGCTCGCCGCCGACCGGCACGGTGGCGTCCTCCTCGGCGGTGATGCTGACCAGCACGCCGGCCACCGGTGAGGGGATCTCGGTGTCGACCTTGTCGGTCGACACCTCGACCAGCGCCTCGTCGACGCCGACCGAGTCGCCGACTTTCTTCAGCCAGCGGGTGACCGTGCCCTCGGTCACCGATTCGCCCAGCTCGGGCATCAGCACCGGGGTCGCGTCGCCGCCACCCGAACTCTGCGGTGCGCGTTCGGGTTCGGGCTGGGCGGGGGCGGCCTTCTCCGGCTCGGGCTCGGGCTGGGCCGGTGGGGCGGATTCGGCCTGCGGCTCGGGCTGGCTGGGCGCCTGCGGGGCCGCCTGCGAACCGCCGCCGTCGGACGAGTCGCCGATGACGGCCAGCTCGCCGCCCACCTCGACCGTGTCGTCCTCCTGGGCGACGATCTTGGTCAGGACACCCGCGGCGGGCGACGGAATTTCGGTGTCGACCTTGTCGGTGGACACCTCGACGAGGGGTTCGTCGAGTTCGACCGTGTCGCCTTCCTGCTTGAGCCAGCGGGTGACCGTCCCCTCGGTGACGCTCTCACCGAGTGCGGGCATCTGGACGGAGAAGGCCATCGTCTTTGACTCCTCGATCGCTCGTGGGTCGGGGTGGGTCGAACACATCGCTAGCCGCTGAAAAGTAGCTATCCAAAACTATCCTGTCACTGCGTCCGCGCCGGCACACATCCAGGGCGGACGTTCCCGGGACTTCCCGAACCCCCTTGCTACGGTGTGGCCACTGCAGTTGAGCGGGGAGGTCAAAGATGCCGGCAACACAACGGCTACCGCAGCATTTCGTCGACAGCGCCGACGGCGCGCGAATCGCTGTCTACGAAGAGGGGAATCCCGACGGCCCCACGGTCGTGCTGGTGCACGGCTTTCCCGACTCCCACGTGCTGTGGGACGGGGTCGTCCCTCTGCTGGCCGACCGGTTCCGCATCCTGCGATACGACAACCGCGGCGTCGGCCTGTCTTCGGCGCCCAAACCGGTGTCGGCCTACACGATGGAGCGGTTCGCCGACGACTTCGCCGCCGTCACCGGCGAGCTCAGCCCCGGCCAGGCCGTGCATGTGCTGGCCCACGACTGGGGCTCGGTTGGAATCTGGGAATACCTGAAGCGGCCCGGTGCCGGTGACCGGCTGGCCACCTTCACGTCGGTGTCCGGCCCCAGCCAGGAGCAGTTGGTCGACTACATCTTCAGCGGCCTGCGGCAACCGTGGCGCCCGCGCCGGTTTGTGCGATCGGTCAGCCAGGCGCTGCGATTGAGCTACATGCTGTTCTTCTCGATCCCGGTGCTCGCGCCCCTGTTCCTGCGGCTGACGATGTCGATTCCCGCGCTGCGGCGCAACGCCGTGGACAACATCCCGGTCGAGCAGATCCACCACTCGCCGCAGCTGGCGCGCGACGCCGCCCGTTCGGTGAAGACCTATCCCGCCAACTACTTTCGCTCGTTCTCCGGCCGCGGGCAGGGCATCCATGTCGTCGATGTGCCGGTGCAGCTGATCGTCAACACCAGGGACAAGTACGTGCGGCCCTATGGCTACGACCACACGCCGCGGTTCGTGCCGAGGCTGTGGCGGCGCGACATCAGGGCCGGCCACTTCTCGCCGATGTCCCACCCGCAGGTGATGGCCGCCGCGGTGCACGAGTTCGCCGATTGGGCCGAGGGCAAGCCGGCGAGCCGCGCGTTGCTGCGCGCCCAGGTCGGGCGCCCCCGCGGGTCCTTCGGCGACACCCTGGTGTCGGTCACCGGCGCCGGCAGCGGAATCGGACGCGAGACGGCGTTCGCCTTCGCGCGGGAGGGCGCCGAACTGGTCATCAGCGACATCGACGAAGCGGCCGTCAAGGCCACGGAAGCCGAGATCGCCACCCGCGGCGGCGTCGCCCACGCCTACGTGCTCGACGTGTCCGACGCCGATGCTGTGGAGGCGTTCGCCGAGCGGGTCAGCGCCGAGCACGGGGTCCCCGACATCGTCGTCAACAACGCCGGCATCGGACACGCGGGCGGATTCCTCGACACCCCGGCCGAGCAATTCGACCGGGTGCTCGACGTCAACCTGGGCGGCGTGGTCAACGGGTGCCGATCTTTCGCGCGGCGGCTGGTGGAGCGCGGCACCGGCGGCTACATCGTCAACGTCTCGTCGATGGCCGCCTACGCCCCGCTGCAGTCGCTGAACGCCTACTGCACGTCGAAGGCGGCGACCTACATGTTCTCCGACTGCCTGCGCGCCGAGCTCGACGCCGCCGACGTCGGGCTGACGACGATCTGCCCGGGGGTCATCGACACCAACATCATCAACACCACCCGCTTCGACGCGCCCGCCGGAAAGGGCGAACAGGTCGACGGTCGGCGGGGCC